>DOWG01000302.1:4033-7260 GCA_003519685.1 Lachnospiraceae bacterium | reverse complement strand
AAATCCTGAGTGCCGCGTGCAAAAAAGGTATTTAAAAACTGAACCATCGTAGTAAATATGATCGGAGAAGTCCATTGCTCCGTTAATAACTGACGGTAGTGGTATTCATCGGTACCATATTCCTCTAAATTAACAACGTTGGAATGATGTTCCAGCAGATAATCATCAGCCTCTAATACCGATCTTACAACATCCGCATTTTGTTCTATAATTGTAGTAAATGGCAATACATATAGAATTCGTTTTTTTCCGCTCTTAATCGCATGATCCAGTGCATAGCGAAGACTGGATAAAGTTTTACCGCCGCCCGTCGGTACTGTCAGCGTATAGATACCAGTTGGCTGATCACTAAACTCTTTACACTGTTTCCAAATGTCATGACGTAATAGCTTGATTTTTTCTTCTAATTCACTTTCCGTTTTTTTATCTTGAAAACTGCGCTCCTTTACAGACAATTTTTCACTAAACTTATTCCATAAGATATTTATTTTAATGTCTTCCTCTTCTTTTTTATTCTGCATAAAAAGGTAGGTGTCATACCGATCTGCATCAATCAAACAGCTATACAGATATTTAATAAGTAAATGAAAATGAAAAGGCGAAAGCATTATATCTCTTTTCCTATTCATATCAATAAAATCGCGTAGCTCCTTTGCTGCAGCATGAAATAACTCGTCCAATTGCTCAAGACCCATGACCCGGTCTAAAAACCTTTCACATGCCTGCATATGAGCATTATCAGCTTCGCCTAATTTATCCGGCCATCCGGTTCTATTTAGCAATTTTACGTCCAGTTCAGGTGATATAAAGTCTTCCATACCTCCATGATGATAGCAGACAATCATAGCAATGATCTCAGACATTAACTTTCTATATACATCCCCGTTGTGATAGCGCCTCAATATAAATAAAGCTCCATGTCTTCCATGATCAACACTGCTTTTCAATTCAGGTAATCCATTTTTTTCTCGATATATCGCTTCTGTAATATAGTCGTAAAAATCATCTGTATATTTTCCCATATCATGGAGCAGTCCTAATAATTCCCCCGTATTAGCGAAATTTAATGCCTTTGCATATAGCGCACATTTCGTTTTAACACCGGCCGTATGCTCTTCCACCGTTTGATAGGTATCATCGATAATTCGATAATGCGCCGGATATATTTTATCTTTTTCCCTCATGTTCTCCCCTTTCCTGGTTATATACTACAAAATCTTTACATCAAACAATACAAATCCATCTTATCCTAATAGAATTATGTAGTATAATCTGTTTATTTAATATATTATAACATATGTGGCAAATGCTTCCACTACATATTCATAATTATATAACTAATTCTTCAAATTATTGAATTAGTAAAGTAAACTTTCCCTTTTTGCAAATAAAAACAGCCTTCCAATGTTGCCAACACTAAAAAGCTGTACCTACGATCAACATTAATATAGAAGAATCAAAAAGCCCCCAAACATCAGTGTTTGAGGGTCTTTGTATTTTTGTAAAATTATCTTTTTGAAAATTGCGGAGCACGACGGGCTGCCTTTAAGCCGTATTTCTTTCTTTCTTTCATTCTAGGATCTCTTGTTAAGAAACCTGCTTTCTTCAGGGCCGGACGATAGTCTGCGTCTGCCTGAAGTAATGCTCTGGAAATACCGTGTCGGATGGCACCTGCCTGACCTGTAAATCCGCCACCTTTCACATTTATCAAAACATCAAATTTATCCTGATTGTCCGTAATAACAAGTGGTTGACGAACGATTAACTTTAAGGTATCTAGACCAAAATAGTTATCCATATCTCTCTTATTTATTGTAACTTTACCTGTACCCGGTACTAAGTAAACTCTGGCAATACTGCTTTTTCTTCTACCGGTTCCGTAATATCTTGCCTTAGCCAATGTTATTTCCTCCTTTCAACCTCTCCAATTAATATTTAATTTCTAGTACTTCTGGTTTCTGAGCTGCATGAGTATGCTCAGGTCCAGCGAATACATGCAGTTTAGTTATCATAGTTCTTCCTAAAGGTCCCTTTGGAAGCATGCCTTTTACAGCAAGGGTGATAACATCGGTAGGCTTTTTAACCATCATTTCACCTAGCGTGGTTTCTTTCAATCCGCCTACATAATCGGAGTGATTGTAATATATCTTTTGGTCCAGTTTCTTTCCTGTAACCTTAATTTTATCTGCATTTACAACAATTACATGATCACCTGTGTCCATGAAGGGTGTATAGGTAGGTTTATTCTTACCTCTTAATATTTTTGCGATCTCTGAAGAGAGACGACCCAATGTATGTCCTGTAGCATCAACTACGTACCATTTTCTTTCAATTGTTGCCGGACTAGCCATGAAACTTTTCATCGGTTTACCTCCTTATGAAAATGTATTCTTCCATATTTTTTTCATTTTAATTACAAACGCAAAAACCATGTCCAGAAGTTTTTGCCATCTTTATCTAACAAATCACGATCTCAAATACTATTACCGGGGCTTTGGTTTAAGTATTCTCACGTACGATTTATAATTATATAATATGTTGCCTGGCGTGTCAAGCAATTTGCAAAATTTTGTTACCAATGTCAAATGGTTTTTAGAATAAGGATTTTATATTTCTTCTGCAAATTCCACGCCCTTGATCTCACAAATATTTGATATGACATCGAGCTTTACACTCTTTTGCTTCAGACGAATTGTCATAATTGCAGCTATGGTAACCTCATTTCCATAAGCCGGCTTGACAACTTCAATTGATTCAATGTAAATCATTTGCGATTTGATTGCATCCGCTACCGAGGAAATGGATACAGCATTACTGATTTCAATATATAGATCCATCACCTTTGATTTGGAAAGCATCGAATTATCCAGTCTATGCAACACTACCGTTACAAAGAATATCAGCAGGCAGGCTAGTATTGCTGCCTTATAAAATCCGATACCGATCGCAAGTCCCATACAGGCCGTTGCCCATAGACCCGCTGCAGTTGTCAGACCTTTTACCTGGTGCTTACCGGTTACTATAATTGTACCCGCACCCAGAAAACCTATTCCGGATATTACCTGCGCGGCCATTCTCGTCGGATCATTAATTGCATATTCCTGAAAGATATATTGATTCGTCATCATTGCCAAGGTAGAACCCAGGCAGACTAAGATATGCGTTCGAAGACCGGCAGGCCGGCCAGACCTCCCCCGTTCAAAACCGATGATCCCGCCAAGTATTAC
>DOWG01000302.1:0-4009 GCA_003519685.1 Lachnospiraceae bacterium | reverse complement strand
GGAAATGCCTTATCATATGATATATCGCTGCTAATTCGAGCGCTGCTTGACGAAATCAACTTTTGATGAACTTATTTACCATGGATATTATACTCTTATTCTTGATTTTCGCGTATCTTTTTACGCATAATGCAATTTGCTATGTTCCCCTGCGAGTTCCTTATGAACTTAACTTAATCTACTCTATATTATCGGTAATATAATCGATATTCATTAAGGTCAATCCCTGCGGAGGCGCGGTCGGTCCTGCAAGGCTGCGATCCCGTCCAAGTAAAATTGCAGGCATATGTTCCGGAGGAATGGCACCTCTTCCCACTTCGATCAAGGTTCCTGCAATAATTCGTACCATATTATATAGGAAACCGCTGCCGGTTATCGAGAGGATAATTGCCTCCTCTTCCTTTCGCACGGACAGCCGGTAAATGCTTCGAACGGTATCCTTAACCTGCGTTTTGACCGAGCAGAAGCTTTTAAAATCGTGCTCTCCTGCCAGATAGCCGGCGGCTTTCTGCATGGCATCAATATCAAGAGAATAGTATACAAAATAGGAATACAGCCGTTCCATTGGCAGTGCTATATTCCGATTTAAGATTCGATATTCGTAGGTCTTGCGGCAATTCACCTTTCTTGGATGAAAATCTGCTGCTACCTCGATTGAGCTCTGAACCCGGATGTCCTCCGGAAGCCTTTGATTAACCGCCAGGCAGATTTTCTCCGGAGGAATTCTTGTATCGGTGTCAAATACCGCCACATTCCCTCTTGCATGAACTCCGGAATCGGTCCTGCTGGCTCCGATCACAGCGATTTTCTCTCCGAGTAACGAAGAAAGTGCTTTGTTAATCTGTGCCTCCACTGTCGGAAGGCCGGGCTGCAGCTGCCATCCGCAGTAATTGGTACCGTCATATGCAATTACTAATCTAATACGTTTCATACATACATCCTGCTCCACAATCTCATCCTACTATGCAATCACCGTTGTAGCTTACAAGCATTCTATCCTATCTGCTATTCGTTTTTCTAAGTATTTCTCTTTTTAATATTGATATGAATGTCAAAATTCATTTTAAGATTTTGGTATGACTAGAATCTTATATATATTCATGCTTATGGTTTTTATATGGCTTGTGACACCCATAGCAATCTTTAGAATACATTTTCCAGCATTCTGCCGGCAATAACTGCGGCAAGATAAACGAGCAGAACCATATACCCGATATAATCTCTGCTGCTGTATTTTAACGGCTTCATCTTCGTACGTCCCTCACCGCCACGGTAGCAGCGGGCTTCCATTGCCATCGCCAGATCATTTGCCCTTCGAAAGGCAGATACAAATAGAGGTACCAGCAGAGGAATCAAGCTCTTTGCTCTTTTTATAATACCGCCGGTTTCAAAGTCGGCTCCTCTGGCCATCTGTGCCTTCATGATTTTGTCCGTTTCTTCTAATAGAATAGGGATAAACCGTAATGCAATTGACATCATCATGGCGATCTCATGAACCGGGACCTTGATATGGTGTAATGGGTGCATTAATTTTTCCAATCCATCGGTTAACTGATTCGGTGTTGTCGTAAATGTCATCAGGGAGGAACCAATAATCAGATAGATCAATCGGATTGCCATGAAGCCGGCTGATTTTAATCCTTCCCTCGTAATATCAATAAAGCCAAATTCAAAGATCGGTTCCCCCGGTGTTAAAAACAGATTGAAAAGAACCGTAAATAATAGCAGGATAATAATTGCTTTTAGCCCCCGAACGATGAAACGAAAGGGCACCTGTGACAGCTTTATCATCGAGAACAGGAATAAGGTAACTGCGATATATCCAAAGAAGGAATGAAATAAAAATAAGGATACAATAAACAATAAGGTCCCTGTCAGCTTTACTCTTGGGTCCAGACGATGTAACACTGAATCTGTAGGATAATATTGTCCGATTGTGATATCTCTAATCATAATTAGAACCAAGCCTTTCCAAACAAGACGAATTGTTATATCTACAACTGATATCTTAGGCTGCTGCAATATAATTGCGTATAAATACCAAGGAAGCATGAACTTTCCTGTATCAATTACAGCTGAAATAAAACACCACGATATTCTATTATCAGGCATTCGCTTGCTATGAATATAATTTCATTTTATCTATGAAATAACTTTAAAATTTCTTCTTTTGCCTCCGAAACGGTTGTGACATCCGTACGAACATGGAATCCGTTATCGTTTAACGCATTCATCACATACGTAACCTGGGGTGCCGCCAGCTGCATTTCCTCCAGTTCCTTATACCGGGCAAATACCTCTTTTGTTGATTGGTCCATAACCAATTCCCCATGATTCATAACCAACAGGCGGTCTGCGTAATTAGCGATATCCTCCATGCTGTGCGTAACAAGAATTATCGTTATTTTGCTATCCTCATGGAGCTTCTCTATCTGCTCCAGAATATCATCCCGTCCTCTGGGATCCAATCCGGCCGTAGGCTCGTCCAGAATCAGTACCTCCGGTTTCATTGCCAAAACGCCAGCAATTGCCACTCTCCGCTTTTGTCCGCCGGATAGCTCAAAGGGAGATGCATCTAACAGATCGTCACCGATCCCTACCGCTTTCAGAGCCTCATATGCCCGAAGCTCTGCTTCTAATTTATCGATACCCAGATTATTCGGCCCAAAGATAACATCCTTGAACACCGTAGTTTCAAAGAGCTGGTGCTCCGGATATTGAAAAACAAGTCCGACCTTGCTTCTTAAATTACGCAGTTTATAGTCCGGAGCATAGATATCCTCTCCATTATAGTAGATATGTCCACTCGTTGCCTTAACGAGACCGTTCATATGCTGAACCAGGGTTGATTTTCCGGAACCGGTATGTCCAATGAGCCCGATAAACTCACCTTTTTGTATGGAAAAGCTGACATCCTTAAGCGCATGACGTTCATAGGCTGTTCCGCCGCTATATACATAATTAATATGATCAAATATAATCTGCACTTATCCCACCTGCTTTGCTTGTTTCTTTTTTACGTAGCTGTATCTTTAACGCATCTACGAGCTCCTCTACTGTAAGGATTCCCTCGGGTAAGTTTAAACCGGACTTATTTAATTCAAATGCCAGCTCCGTCACCTGCGGAACATCCAGCCGGTACTTCTTTATCTCATTCACTCTGGAGAAAATCTCCCTTGGTGTGCCCTGCATGACAATCTTACCATTATCCATTACAATTACTTTATCTGCAAAAACCACTTCATCCATATGATGCGTAATTAATAAAACCGTTACATTCTCTTTCTTATTCAATTCCCGAACCGTGGAGATAACTTCCTTCCGGCCATTGGGGTCGAGCATAGCTGTAGGCTCATCCAGGACAATACACTGCGGCTGCATTGCCATAATGCCGGCGATTGCAACTCTTTGCTTCTGTCCGCCGGATAGTTTATTCGGTGACTGCGTACGATATTCTAACATTCCTACTGCTTGTAAGCTTTTTTCAACTCGCTCCCAGATCTCTTTGGTTGGCACTCCCAGATTTTCAGGACCAAAACCGACATCCTCTTCCACCACCGTCGCAATAATCTGATTATCCGGATTCTGAAANNCCATTTACCCAGACACTTCCCTCGGTCGGGTTGAGAATGGCATTAATATGCTTCGCCATTGTCGATTTACCGGATCCATTCGCACCTAGAATCGCAACAAAGTCTCCCTTCTTTATGCTAAAACTCACATTGTCGATTGCCCGGTTGATGGATTCTACGTTTCCATCCTCGTCCCGCCTGATATATTCATAAGCCAGATCCTTTACTTCAATCATATCTCTATCCATACATATCCTCATTTCTAATGATTCTATCCGATCTATGTGAAACCCTGCGACGCAGCTGTTGTATACCTAACTAATTAAATCAGACCGTTTCACCATTCTCTGAATACTATCTATTTGTTACCACCGATACCGTGTAATAATGATGATCCGTAACGTTTTTATATCATATCACGGCATTATAAAGGTAAC
>DOWG01000276.1:1808-2920 GCA_003519685.1 Lachnospiraceae bacterium | reverse complement strand
AAAGTCTGGAGGAGCCTGCACTTGCTATTCCGGTCATGAGTCCTTTCCTTATTAGAGGAGATTACAATCCGAAGGTAGAAGATGAATTATTAAAGCCCCTTGGTGATGTGCGGCCGGAGGATATGGCGGTATTCGTTTCGATAACCGTACCGACGGACATAACAAAATTGTCTGCCAATCTAAAAGCACCATTTATCATCAATGTGCAGACCAGGAAAGGTGCGCAGATCATCGTAGAAAATCAGGATTACGAGATCAAGTATTATTTCTATAATCAACTGCAATCAATTAAGGAAGCAAAGGAGGGCCGATAAAATGTTAGCCCTATCGAGAAAAATTAATGAATCCATAATGATTGGCAACGATATTGAAATAACGATATTAGAAGTCAAAGGGGATCAGGTCAAGCTAGGAATTAATGCCCCGAAGTCAGTTCCGGTATATCGCAAAGAGATCTACCTGCAGATTCAGGAGGCGAATAAGGAAGCGGCAGAAGCAACGGTAAGTGATGAGACATTGAAGAAATTATTCCAATAGTAAACTATAAAATACCATTTAAAATAGGGCGAACAGCCCTATTTATTGAAATTGTATTAATTTTTTTAATTAGTTAACCGATATAAGTGTTAGACGCAAATACGAATGTAAGGGAGTCAAGGAGGGCATCGTGCTTCGTATTTCGAAACCAAAGATAAAACAGAACACATGGAGGTGTATGAAGTATGGCATTAGATGTAGTGTCAAATGCAATATATCATGATAATGTAAAGCCGGTTGACCTGGGAGCAAATAATCTAAAAGCCTCGGAAGCTTCGGTATCAGCAAAAACTTCCTGTAGTAATCCGCTTACTGCAAATCAGGGGAAAGGCCAGAAGGAAGTATCGGAGGAACAGCTTAAGAATGTAATCGATAAAGCAAATTACAAGATGAAACCACATAGAACACGTTTTGAATTTGCATATCATGAGGAAACGAAACGGGTATCGATCAAGGTGTTGGATAAGGATACCTCAGAGGTGATCAAAGAGATTCCACCGGAGCAGGCATTAAATATGTTAGAAAAATTGTGGGAAATCGCCGGTTTCCTTGTAGATGAGAGAAGATAGAATAGT
>DOWG01000276.1:0-1793 GCA_003519685.1 Lachnospiraceae bacterium | reverse complement strand
AGGAGAGACAGAATGCCGGTACGAATGACAGGAATGATCTCGGGGATGGATACCGAATCGTTAATAAAAGGTATGGTAGATGCGCAGAGATTAAAAAATAAAAGAGTAGAAGATAAGCAGACCTTGCTTGGATGGAAACAGGACAGATGGAAAGAGTTAAATACGAAGCTGTATAAGCTTTATACAGCGGACTTAAATAAAATGAGGCTGAAATCCAGCTATATGACTAAAAAGGTTTCATCAACAAATGAGGATTTAGTCACTGTGAACTCGAAGGTAAATGCACCGGTAGGATCGCATGAGCTTACGATCGATGCGCTGGCACGTTCCCAGTATGTAACAAGTGGTGTGATTAAAGTCGGTACCGGCGATACGGCGACTGAAGCAAAAGCCTCTACCAAGTTAACGGAGCTTGGCGTTGATGCTGGAACTCTAATCAATCTTACCAGTAACGGAAAGACTGCAACCTTAGAGGTTACAGACAAAACAACAATCACTGATTTTGTTAATTTCGCAAAAGGTGCCGGTTATAGCGCTAATTTTGATGAAACCTATGGAAGACTTTTCATAAGCGCAAAGTCAAGCGGTACAAAGAGCGCTTTCCAGATTACGGCAACCACTTCTACTGCAACGGCTCCTAAAAATGAATTATTAAACATAACAGGATATTCCTATCTTACCGCAGAGGACAAGAAAAAAGTTGATGCCGCAATTGCAACCCTCGCAGCTACGGAGGTGAATGAAGACAAAGAGAGCGAAGCAGCCAAAGTGGCCAAAGTAGCGATAGATACATTGAAAGTTTTTGCAGAAAAGGAAGCCAAAAGAATCATTGCCAGTAATGTTGATGAAGAAATCAGAGCAGAGGTTGCTCCCGGTGCCCAAAAAGCAGAAGAAGATAGAATTAAGCAGCTGGTATTAGAGGAATATCTGGAAAAGAATGAGACCACGGAGGACAAGCTGACTGATGAACAAAAGGCAGAGATCACTAAACTACAGGATGAAAGAATAGCAGCTTCCGCAGATCGAATCAAATATGCTGTTAAAGATGCGGTTGACATAGCGATAGCAGAAGAAAAAGCGAAGGAAGCACCAAACCGATATACCTTAGCGGAAGAAGCAAACCAGATGGCTATATCGGATGCTATGGATCAAGCCGGCACGGTAGCGGCAACCTATCAGGCCAATAGTAAAACAGCACAAACGGATGTCAGCTCTGTATTAAAAGGAATTGGTCTGGATGCACTTAAAGCGGACGGAAGCATTGATGTTGATAAAGTCGGTAAAGATGAAATGGGGAATCCGATCATAGTATCTACCGTTGTGGCAGCAGAGGACAGTAAGATTACATACAATGGCGTAGAATATAGCAACTCTTCCAATGTAATTAATATCAATGGGTTGGAGCTTACCTTAAACGGAGTATCGAATGGTGAGAAGATTCATTTGAATGTGTCAAATAATTCGCAGGGTGTTTATGATACGGTGAAAAAGTTCATTTCATCCTATAATGACATTTTAAAAGAAATGAATGATTTATATTACGCTGATTCTGCCAAAGGCTATAATCCGCTAAGTGATGATGAAAAAGCAGCTATGACAGACAAGCAAATTGAAAAATGGGAAGATAAGATCAAAGATTCCATTCTAAGAAGAGACAGTACCTTAGGTTCTTTGCTTGATGCTATGAAAAGCGTGATGCAGTCTTCCGTGGAAGTGGACGGAAGTAACTACTCCTTATCCAGTTTTGGAATTATGACTTCCAAGAGCTATTCAGAAAAAGGGTTGCTGCACAT
>DOWG01000039.1 GCA_003519685.1 Lachnospiraceae bacterium | reverse complement strand
CCCAACGTCTTTTTGATCTTATTCAACACCGTCTCCGCCCGATGATAGTCATACAGCTTTATGTAGTCTTCGAATAGTTTCATTTTTTCTAAAACTTTAAAGTCAGACACAGACAGCATAGAATACGCTCTTTCCCGAATTCTGCCCATACGTTCCATAAGGAGCTCATAGGTATCCCTGCTGGGGCTCTGCCTGCCTGTTTCTATTCTGGACAGAGTCTCAATAGAACAGATGCCATCGCATAGCTGTTCCTGCGTAATGGAAAGTGATTTCCTGGTCATACGTATCATATCACCCAGTCGATACATTCCCATTGATATTCCTCCTGCAAGTATTTTTTAATATTTTCTGCGATTTCGTTTTCATCACAAAATGTGAACACATAGAATGCTTGAAGAAACAACTTCGTACATTCCTGTGGTTTCCTTTCCTTTTTTTGCTTCTGCAAAGCTTCCGTTGTCTGCGCTTTCATTAAATATAAATCACCAAGAAAATCCAGCTTTCTGCTGCCCTTTGTACTATTTAATCCTTTATTGCATAAATCCAGTGCCTTTTCATATTCCTTATCCTGCATATAAAGTTTACATGCAAGAATTGCCACCTTCGGATAAAGTCTGTTGTTTTTCTCCATGGAATTGTGTTTGTCCAGGTAATCCAGTATCTGGCCGATCAGCTCTTTTGCCCTGCTATTATCCCCCATCAATATCATCCTTTCTATGATGTCGATAAGGATATTTAATTCCGAATTGCTTAAATAATATTCCCGAATCTTATTGGTCTTAAAACCAGGAACGGTATAGGCGATCGCTTCCATTAAAAGATCTAAGGTTACCTCAACCTCACCACCCTGCAGCTCATTTAACAGTGCCTTACTTCTTACAATAAACTGCTTATGTACATTTCCTTTTGAAGGTGCTGTTTTCTCATAAGCGGCAAGCAGCTTACCGGCTTCCTCCAGATTTTTATTTTCAATCAAATGCTTGATCTCTTCCCTCTTTTGGTAGGCCTCATAATCGCTATCCGTTAAGATCAGTTCGAATTGATTCGGCGTTTTTCCCAAACGCTCCAATAACGTTTCCAGCAAGAGCGAATCCGCATCCCTCTCCCCCGATTCGATTCTGGATAAGGTCGCAATAGAGCATAATCCTTTGCATAACCTGCTTTGAGACACCTGATAGGTTTCCCGAAAATATTGAATTGCAGCACCGATCTTATTATTTTCTATCTCGATTGCTTGCGAAATCATTTGCACGGCTCCTTAATATACAAACTTCTACTATCGTTATCGGTAACATAATCTCTACAATATCCATGTCGATGAACTTTCCTGTTTTTATAACATTCCACATCTGTTCCTGCTCTTGCTGCTCTAATCGGAAATCGCCGGCAAGCCCGCGTTTCCTCTCCTCTGCTCTCATTATAACATAGTTTCCTAAATTTACAAAAATCCTTATCCAAACGAATGTTAGAATAAGGATTTTGACTAAAGCATTAATTTTTCGATAACTCCGACAATTCTTTAAATAAATCCATGTCGGTTTTTGTTAGCTTTAAATTCGAACCGAGTGTTTTGCCAGAAGCTGTTGTCACATTGACCTCAATGATCGTTCCTTCCTCTAGGCCATTCTGGTGTAATGCATTTAAGAACATTGCAAATTTGGGATGGTTTGACGAAAAGGTATCCCATGCATTCTTCACTTTAAATAATTTTGACGGATTAAACATACGTATTCTCCTCATCTTCATTTTATTGCACATTGCTTATTATGTAGTATACCCTAACAACTCAACTTGTCCTAATAAATTCGAAGATTTCTACAGATTCCCCAACCAGATTTTTGCAAGACTGATCCAGCTCTGGCATTCCTTCTGAATTCCGTAACCGTCCGGAGTCGCTGTTAGTTCATTTGCCAGTCCAAGTCCATGGCCTCCCACCGGATACATATGAAATTCCGTTGAAATATTATGTTTCATTAACGCTTGTACAAATAATATGGAATTCATTGCAGGAACGCAGTCATCCGGGAAAGTATGCCACAGGAAGGTCTTAGGAGTATCCGCACTTACTTGATTTTCCAGAGACATCTCCTCAACCAGCGCATCATACCGGTCTCCTAATAGATTGCGGAAGGACTCCCGATGCGCATATTCCCCGGAAGTGATCACCGGATAATTTAGTATCATTCCATTCGGTCTGATATCCTCCGATTTGCAATGTAACGCCTCTGCTAAAAATGGCTTCTTCCAGAATACTCCCAGGCTTGCAGCCAGATGGCCGCCGGCAGACGAACCCTGAACAACGATCTTGTCGGGATCAATATGATACTTATCTGCATTTTCTCTAAGATACCGGACGGACTCTGCAAGCTCCGTCAAAGCGGTCGGATAGACAGCCGGTCTGCAGGAATACCGCAATATGGCGGCATGATAACCCATTCCCAGAAATTTCATAGCGACCGCTTCCGCCTCGCGATCCGAGGTTCCTGCATATCCGCCACCCGGACATATCACAATCATCGGCCGTAAGCCCTGCGGATTAATTTCCGGAGAATTATCCAGTGCATAGATATACAGTTTTACCTCCGGCAGAGAACCTTTAACCTTAATTGGTTTTACTTCATAAATCATAACCATATTCTCCTCTCTGTTTTTATAGACAATTGCAAAACTCTTACATTTATTCACTTGTACATACGCTTGCTTAAGCAAGGAGCACATTGATTCCAGCTTTTAAACACTCCTATTCTACCATAGTAGTTTAGGTAAATCAATCCAATTATTTCATAGTCGGAAAACCTTGCACTCGCTGCTGCACAATGCAAGAAGACGAATGGGCAACCCCATCCGCCTGCTATGAAATGAAATCATAACCAACCGTGTGAACTTGTGGTTATGATCCCAAGTTATCTTAATATATGGTTCTGTTTTTTGCATCTGCAATTCCAGACTTACGGTAAAAATAGGAATTTACTATATCACACCAATCCTTAGAGCTTGCCAGCTGCTCATCAAGCCGTTTCATCACACGCTCAAATGCCTCGCTGTCGATCTTTCCCTCCAGAGCTTTCCAACGCTCTATCATCGTCTCCACATCTTCGACTCCTTCAAAATGCGTATCATAGATATGTTGAATCAGTGTTTTTCCGCTCTTTAGCTTATGAGTATAGCTTACATAATGGAAGAAAAGCAATAGCTCCTCCGGACAGGTTTCAATTTTTTCATACATCGAAGCATTGGGCTCATGATATTGCAGCGTATAACCGGTGCCTGCAGGTCCTCTCTCTACGCCAATTCCCTTGCAGTCCGCTCTATGATAGGTTCCCCAACGGTCATATTCATATCCGTCCACATTCGGACCGTAATGGTGGCCGGGGTTCACCATCCAGCCGATACCAAGGGGTGAAGTATATTTCTCATACGCAGGCCAGGAATTCATAAGAATATCGGTGACATTTTTTATTACCTTCTTATCGCCTGAAAATGTCATCTGAATCCATTCCTTCGCAATTTCTTCTGCGGTAAGGGTAGTATCCCAGCTGATTCGCCCAAATCCGTACCAATTTGCTGCTGCCAGGTCATGTCCGGTCCAGTTTTCATCATTGCCCACATT
>DOWG01000178.1:1138-7199 GCA_003519685.1 Lachnospiraceae bacterium | reverse complement strand
AAAATAGGAAATGAAACAGTCGCCGCTTTATGAACAAATTTATATGGATATATTCAATGCGATTACGAATGGAAAGTATAAACCCGGTGAGAGGATACCGTCTGAAAAGGAACTGGCAGAGAAATATGGCGTTAGTAGAATTACCAGTAAAAAGGCGTTGGAGATGCTGGCGGAAGAGGGAAAAATTGTACGAATGGCCGGAAAGGGCTCTTTTGTAATTGAACCGGACAAAGAAGAAGCAGTAATTGAGAAAAATCATAGCACTGATATGGTTTCCGAGAAGATAAACCTAATTGGTGTTATTTTAGAAGGCTTCGGTACTGGTTTTGGTACGTTGTTATTAAATAGCATTGAAAGAGAATGTCGTAGAAAAAAAGTTACAATGGCGTTACGCTGCAGCGATGGATCTATTGAAAATGAATCAAGAGCAATTGAAGATTTTTTAAAGCTGGGGGTGGAAGGAATGATTATTATGTGCTCCCAGAACGAAAACTATAACCCGAAAATATTACAAATGGTTGTAGAGCATTTCCCAGTTGTAACAGTGGATCGGCAGATGAAAAAGATTCCGGTATCTCATGTTGGTACGGATAACATAGCAGCTGCGAGAGAATTGACAAAATACCTTTTAGACAAAGGATACCGTAGAATTTGTTTCGTGAGGCCTGATGCTGATGAAACATCCACGTTAAAAGATCGGCAAAAAGGATTTATGTCAGCTATGAATGAAGCCGGAATTATTACAGATAACAGCAATTGGATTACGGACTTAAGAGCTACCCTGCCCAGCAAGCATTTCGATGAATTATTAGAAGAGGATATGGAAAAATTATTCTGTCATATAAAAAAGTATCCTGAAATAGAAGCTTTTCTGGCGGCAGAATACGGAATAGCGCTTATGCTGCACAAGTGTCTTCTTGAGAAGGGTTTGGAAAAAAAGTATTCAATTGTTTGTTTTGACTGCGTGGATACAATTATTGATCAGTGTACATTTACCCATGTAAAACAAGATGAGGAGAAAATTGGTCAACTTGCAGTAAATACTTTAATAGAAGTAATGAATGGCGATAAAAGTAATAAAACAATTCTGGTTCCGTATCAGATCATTGAACAGGAAAATCCTTAAAGAAATATTAATCCATCATATAAACACTCATATATACATTCTTTTCTTAAATTTTGAAAAATAGTGTGCTGTCTAGAACCTAGACCTGCACACTATTTTTTACGTTTTTACACTTTTTTGCGGAGTATATATGATTATCAATACTATAAAAATGATAAAAAATAAATTTATCGCGATGAAATCATATATGAAACAGATAAAAAACATAAAATATATTAAATGATATGTTATGTTAGAAATACATATTTTTACATACGCAATAGTATTGGAAATATAGAACAATTGACACAATTATAACAAGTAAATATATATTGCTAGGTATATAAGCATTAAAATAGATAATTATAATTAAAACAATTTATGCAAAGTGTATTGACATACTATTAAATAGTATATATAATATGTACATACCAATTGATGAAACAATATAATAAAGGAGCTGGTTAAGGTTGGAGGAGAAAAGTAATGTGAAAAGAAAAAGGAAACCTTATTGGAAAAAAGAAGGATTCCAGGCATATATGTTTATGCTTCCTACGCTAATAGGATTTCCCGTATTGTGTGCATATCCGATGATTTATTCTCTATACTGTGCCTTTTGCGACTGGGACGGTATTAATGCACCTGTCTTTAAGGGTATAAAAAATTTTAAGTATCTGTTATTTGTGGATCCGGTATTTTTGAAATCTCTTAAGGCAACATTTATGTATGCGTTGATTAATGTTCCGGTTACATTAATTCTGGGTCTTGCACTTGCGTTACTGTTAAATAAAAAGTTACCGGGAATTAAGTTATTTCGTGTAATTTATTATCTGCCTACTATTGTGCCGGGTGTTGCAGCTATTATTTTATGGCAGTTCATTTTCAAATCTGATGTGGGATTATTAAATGGAATTCTAGGACAGCTGGGAATTGCACCGGTTGGATGGCTTACCGACGAAAAAGTAGTGCTGTTTTCTTTAAGCATGATTAAGTGGTGGGGAGTAGGCGGCATGATGATAATTTTCTTAAGTGGTCTGCAGTCTGTCCCTGCTGATGTATTTGAAGCAGCATCTCTCGATGGCGCAACGGGGTGGGAGCAATTTAGATATGTTACCTTCCCAATGATTACACCAGTGGTTTTCTTACAGCTGATTACGGGCTTGATTGGATGCATGCAATCCTTTGCCGAGGCTCAGATTATGACAGGAGGGGGACCTAATTTCGCATCGAATTTTATCAGCTATGATATTTATGTTAATGCATTTACTAATCAAAAATATGGGCGTGCCTGTGCTGAGTCATGGATACTCTTCCTGATTATTCTGGCATTTACAACGTTGATATTCAAAAAATCAGAATCATTTGTATATTACGAAAATGATTAGAGGGAGATGTCTGAAATGGGAAAGAAACAAAAAAAGAGAATCTATATAGGTGTTCGGTATGTGCTGATATTGATATTTTGTATACCAATGTTGCTTCCTCTGCTGTGGATGCTCACGACGGCTTTAAAGGATAATGCGGCTGTATTTAGAGTGCCGCCTCAGTGGATACCGAGTGAATTTCATTGGGATAATTTTACCAAAGGATTAAAGAAAATAAATTTTGGAAGAGAGTTTTTGAACTCGTTGTTTATTTCGGTTGTTGTCACTATTGGACAAATATGCAGTTGCATGAGCGTGGGATATGCCCTTGCCAGATTGAAATTTAAGGGGAAAAAGCTGTGGTTTTACCTGATAGTAGGCTCTATGATGATTCCGGGAATGGTAACGGTTATTCCGGTATTCCGCTTGTGGGCCACTCTTGGGGCCTATGGGACATGGTGGCCCATGATTATTCCTGCGTTTTTAGGTGCTCCTTTCCAAACTTTTCTGGCAAGGCAGTTTATGACCACTATACCAAAATCCTATGACGATGCAGCCAGAATTGACGGTGCAANNCTGACTCGTATTATTGCCCCTATGTCAAAACCGTTAATTACGGTGATTGCAATACAGGCATTTCAAGGAGCATGGAATGATTATATGACTCCACTTCTATACATAATCAGCAAGCCGGAAAAATGGACATTGGCGTTAGGAGTAGGAAGAATGACCAGTAGTACATATGGGACTCAGTGGAACTTATTTATGGCTGCCGACATTATGTATATGCTGCCNNTCAATAGGCATTTATTGCCGGTTGAAAATAAAAGAAAATAGGGAGGTCAATATGAAAAAAGATAATTTGAAAAAAATAATTGCACTGGGATTATGTGCAGCTATGACAGTTGCCGCGTTAACAGGCTGTAAAGGAAACGGGAATGCAACAAATGCCAGCGGTACTTCTGACAAGGGCAAAACATCTGAAGGGGAAACAGTTACTTTGAAAGTGGTAGACTGGGAGAGCGATGAGATGAATGCTGCTATGCAGGATGCTTTTGATAATGTGTTTTCCGTGGAACATCCTAATATTAAAGTTGAAATCGTAAAAGGTTCTTATTCTGACTATGGGCAGCAGATGGCAGGTATGATTACAGCAGGGGAAGCTCCGGATGTATTCCAGGGCGGTTATGATATGGCAGCTTCTTTCTATCAGAAAAAATTACTGACAGATTGGACTGATAAAGTAGCAGCTGAACCTGATTTTGTAAAATCTCTGTATGAAGGAACTATGAATGGATGGCAGCTTGACGGGAAAACCTATGGCTTCCCTAGCTTGGTTAATGTGTACGGCGTTTTTTATAACAAAGACATATTGGCAGATGCCGGCGTAAACGAACCTACAGCAGATTGGACTTGGGATGATTTGTGGGTAATGGCAGAAAAGCTGAAGAAACCAACAGAAGAGAAATATGGTCTATATGGCTTTGATACTTCAGCCTTTGGTATTGCCAATATTAGTACATCTTATGGTGGAGCTCCATTTATGGATAAGCTGGTTGGAACGGAGAAAGTTACAGTTGATGATAAGTTCATTGATCAGGTAACAAAAATTCAAGGATTAATAGCAAATGGAACACTTCCGAAACGTACTTATGAAGCTACAAACTTGAACTCTATGTTTGAAGCCGGCGAAATGGCTTTATTATATTATGGACAATGGGAAGTTGATTCTCTGCTCAGGAATTGTCCTGATTTAAATTGGGGTTATGCACCGACTCCTCAGGGAGCAAATGATAGAACTACAATTTATGATACCGTAGGCTGGATGTCTCCTAAGAATCTGGCACATCCGGAAGAAACATGGGAACTGATAAAGTTCATGTCCAGTGATATGTATAAAACGGTATTAGAGGTTACTCCTGTAGCACCTTGTGCACATTCTGCCTCTGCTTCTGTTTTTTATGATGTTATGGATGAAAAGGGACATCCTGAAGTAGCGGAAGCCGTTAAGACTATGATGGAAACAAAGACAAAAAACGGTGTTAGATATGCGGCTGATTGGTCCTCTGATGCCGGAAAGGTTTGGGATCCAACATACAACAACATACTTGATGGTAAGAGTAAAGATCCGGTAACAAAACTGCAGGATATTGAAAAACAAATTAATGCCATTATTGAAAGTAACTAAAAAATAATTCTTAAGGTGAGCAAACACTCGGCGGCGAGATAAAACCGGCTGCCGAGTGCTCTTTTAGCTTGAAAAGGTGTGAAAAACAGGATGAAAAACATACATTTAATTGCAAACGCGCATCTTGACCCTGTGTGGCTGTGGAGATGGCAGGAAGGGTGCTCGGAAGCTCTTTCAACATTCAAAACTGCAGAAGAAATGACGGAGGATTTTGAAGGCTTTGTATTCAATCATAACGAAGCGCTTTTATATGAATGGGTGAAAGATAACAGTCCGGAGCTTTTCAAAAAGCTGCAAAAAGCCGTAGAGGAAGGACGCTGGAGTATTATGGGAGGATGGTATCTTCAGCCGGATTGCAATATGCCATCTGGAGAATCTATTGTTCGAAATATTGAAAAAGGCAGAAGATTCTTTGGAGAATATTTCAAGATATTACCTTCCACAGCAGTTAATTTTGATTCCTTTGGGCATTCAAGAGGGCTTGTACAGATATTAAAAAAGGCAGGCTACGATTCCTATATAGTATGCAGACCGGGTAAAAATGGATTTCATTTTATCGAGCAGGATTTTGAATGGGTGGGTCTGGACGGTTCTGCCATTTTAGTTCACCGCTCTGATGAAAATTATAATTCTGTGTGGGGAGAGGCTTTAAAAGAATTAAAGAAATTTCTACCCGATAAAGAAAATGAGAAAGTAACATTATTCCTATGGGGAGTAGGAGATCATGGAGGCGGCCCTTCCAGAAAAGATTTAAAAGATCTAAAAAAATTTGCGGAGAATAGTAAAGAATATACACTTATTCATTCAACACCGGAAGCCTATTTCAAGGAGTTATTAGCGGCGAATGACAAGTTCCCGAGATTAGAAGAAGGCTTGAATCCGGTAGCAGAAGGGTGCTATACATCTCAGATAAGGGTTAAACAAAAGCACCGAGAATTAGAGAATGAGCTATATTCTGCAGAAAAAATGGCGGCTGCAGCGGCACTGGAATGCGGTAGGAAATATCCTGAAAAAGAGATTAAAGATGCAATGGAGTCGTTGATTTTTAGTGAATTTCATGATGCGCTGCCGGGATCTGGCAGTCCCTTGGTAGAAGAAGATACCTTGCGGCTGCTTGATTATGGCTTAGAGCTGACAAGCAGGGTAAAGCATTTTGCAGCCCTTGCTCTGGCNNCTTCCAACACAGAATTGGACTACTAACTTTATGTACCCAAAAGTAATGTTTCAGGGGAAGCAAATACCAACACAAGCAGAAAAGGAATCTAGCAATTTTAATTTGGATTGGAGAAAGAAGGTAGTGGTGCAGGCTACCTTAAAAGCTGGATCCATGAATCGTATGGATGTTTATTTTGAACCAAGGCCAAATCGACCTGTGTTTCCTGAAATAGTATCTAAACCAGAGTA
>DOWG01000178.1:0-1123 GCA_003519685.1 Lachnospiraceae bacterium | reverse complement strand
TATGACGATACTCATAATCCATGGGGATTTGGGAAAAAGGATTCTTTCAGCAAGAAAAACTTTCAACTTCTTACGCCTCATGAAACGGCGGAATATTGCGGGCTGAGCGAAAAAGTAATTCCTGCCGTAAGAATTATAGAGGATGGTGAAGTACGTACAACAGTGGAAGCTGCTTTTGGTTTACATAATAGTAAAGCGTATATAAGATATCAGATGCCAAAAGAAGGCAGCTCATTTGATATTGAAATCGGCGTTCATTTCATGGAAAAAGAAAATTACTTAAAAGCCATCTTAAAAACGCCGGAGTCTTTTGAAGCTTTTTACGGACAGATTATGTTTGGAAGAGAAATGCTTAAGAAAGGGAAAGAAACAGTATCCCAGAAATGGATTATGGTAAAAGACAATGTCTCTAACAAAGCATTAGCAGTTATTAATAACGGCACTTATGGAGCCAGTTATACAGAGCAAGAACTGGGGATTACGCTGCTTCGTAGTGCGGGATATACTTCAGCTGATTTTATTATGGGAAAGGCGCTGCAGGAAGAACAATGGGCTCCAAGGATGGAACAGGGCGAACGGTTTTACCGTTTCCGTATATGCGGTGGTCCTGTTTCTGAAATTGACAACACAATAGATAGAGAAGCAGTGGCATTTAATGAAGAACCGTATGGCTTCTCTTATTGTCCGTTAGAAGAGGGAAATAGGTCAGGACAGTTTATAACAATAGACAATCCCCGGGTAATTGTATCCGCAGTAAAGAAGGCTGAAAATTTTGAAGGATATATTCTTCGACTCTATGAAAGTACCGGAAAAAGAGCAGAAGCCAATATCAGAATATTGGATGGAGAAATTCAGGAAAAAGTGTTATTGAATGGATTTGAAGTGAAGACTTATAAAATAGACATGGATGGAAAGTGTCTTATAGAAACTGGACTAATTGAAGATTTTTAATGGAAAAAAGAAACTTAAAAGCTTTGGAGGGATAAAACTATAAAGGATATTAATCGAAGGTTTACCTTACAGAGACTACATTAATAGAACTAGATTAACGAATAGAACTAGATTAACGAAAGATGGGAGATATCACTATGTTAAAGAAGATACCTGATATTCTTATAAAAAA
>DOWG01000319.1:1093-6068 GCA_003519685.1 Lachnospiraceae bacterium | reverse complement strand
AACATGATATACATGGCGGGTGTATACAGTAACAGAAATATTTCAGCCTTTAACCGCCCCGGCAGATACCCCTCCGACGATATACTTCTGTCCCAAGATAAAGATCAGTAATACCGGCAACAGAGTAAGCACAATATCGGCGCTTACCAGATTCCAGGAATTCTCAAACGCTCCGAAGAAGTTATAAACCGCCAAGGTCATCGGCCATTTTTTGGAATTGTTCAAGTAATACAGGGGCATGGTAAAATCATTCCAAACAGCCATAAAATTCAGTACAAAAAGTGTTGATATAATCGGCTTTAACAAAGGCAGAATGATTCTTGTAAACAGCCTTGTGGGAGTACAGCCGTCAATCACTGCCGCCTCATCAATCTCTCTCGGAATCGTACTGATGAATCCATAGCACAGAAATAAACTCAGAGGTATATTAATCGCTGCATATAATAGGATGATTCCATATCTTTGATTAACCAGATGAAGCGCCTGCATCACCTTCATTAAAGCGACATTATTGATCGGCATGGCAATTCCTGCAATGATAAAATAATATATAAATTTATTGATTCCCTTAAAATTCCGTGAAATCACAAAGGCAGCCGCCGAAACCACAAGAATTATGATAAGCACACTGAAGGTCGCATAAATCAGCCCATTTAAAAAGGACGAAATGAGCTTCCCCTGCTCAATAACTATGGCATAATTCTCAAACATCCATTTCTTCGGAAGGGTAAGCGACATATTATTCGCCTCTCCGGATGATTTGAACGAGGTTAAAACGACTACAATCATCGGTATCATAACAATCAGGCTGGTTAGGATGGCCAATAGATTACCTGCCACACTAAGAATATGCTTTTTCATCCGTTCCATTACAGATCAACCTCCTTATTCTCCATGGACTTAATGATAAAATACAGAAGGCAGAGCACAAACAGGAACAGAATACTGGATAACGTGGTTCCCATAGCGAAATTGCCCTTGGAAAATTCCTTGTAGACAGCGGTATTAATTACTCCGGTGGCATTTCCCGGTCCTCCGTTGGTCAGGGAATAGATCATATCAAATACCCTTAAGCCATAGGTAACGTTCAAAACGGTGACATTTACGATAATCGGTTTTAACAGAGGCAATGTAATGCTGCGAAACTTCTGCCAAAAAGACGCACCATCAATACTTGCCGCCTCATAATAGTCCGGGGAAATGGACAAAACTCCCGCAATGATCACCACCATAATGTATCCCATACCCTTCCAGGTATCCACAGCCATGACAGTTGGAAAGACCAGCTTCAAATCCGTAAGCCAATTCCGTGCCAGCGAACCCAGGCCGATTGACCTCAGGAAATTATTCACAAAGCCCGTCGTCGGATGAAGCATGCTTTTGAACACTAGTCCGACAACTAAGTAGGACATCACCTGAGGGGAAAAGATAACCATTCTATGAAAAGTTTTAAACTTAATAAATTTCTGTGTCAAAAGCAGGGCCAGCGCAAGACCGGCCACCGTCTTCATAATCGTAGTCACTACGGTAAAAACGATGGTATTCACAATATATTTGGTATATTCTGAATTTCCTGCAAATACCTCTTTGTAATTCTTCAGCCCGACGAAATTAACCTCCGAGGTAAAGTTATTCCAATCCGTAAAGGAATAAAGGATTCCTATCAGCCCCGGTAAAAAGCAGAGCAAAAGGAAGATTACCAATGCTCCTATGGTAAAATACCAGGGATATAATTTTTTTCTGTTCATCTATGCCACACACCCTTCCTGTCTGCAGATAAAACTATCTCTATATACGCCTGTTAAGAGAAAAAAAGGGGACCGCAGCTTTACGGTCCCTTTTTTTAGTTGTCTGTGCAGGCTTTTCCTTCTTTATTATTTTGTCCAAGCAGGATCTTTTTGAAGCTTTGCCTGCTCCTGCCGGCGGTTCATAATGACATCCAGTACACCCTCCGGTGTCAGCGCATCGGTGTACATAGATTCAAGATCTTTACCGACATCCATCCATTGGCTGTCAATATAATTCACTGCTACCTGTACAACCTGTGCCTTATCATGCGCATCGATATAGGCCTGGTCTTCCTCCGAGTATCTTCCCGGAATTTCCGGCCAGCATACTTCTGACAATCCAGGCTGTCCGTCCAGACGCTTCTTTAAGTTCTCCGGACGTGCCAGGAATTCGAAGAACTGGCGGGCCTCGTCTATGTGCTTGCTTTCCTTATTAATAAAGTAGGCGTTGCTTGCAGGGTTTACACCGATTACCTGGTTATCTCCCCAAGGCATTACAAAGATACCAAGCTTGTCAATATCAAAATCCGGATAATCGGCCTTTAATTCATTTCTCCAAGCCGCCTCCGCTATAAACATTGCTGCCTTTTCCGTTGCAATTGCTTCCTTGGCATTTTCAACGGAGTTACTTAAGTAATCCTTTCCGAAATAGCCAAGCTCTGCACATTCCTTTAATTGCTGAATGATCGTCAGCAGTTCCGGAATATCATTTAGATCCATTTCATTTGCATTCAGCTTGTTGTAAAGATCCGGATGCTTCTGCTGATACAGACCACCGGTTTCAAACAGCGGAAGTACCTGATGCCATCCATTCGTAGTCGCTTCAAATACCGGCGTAATTCCCGCATCTAAAATTGTCTGGCATACCTTCTTAAACTCTTCATAGTTTGTAGGTGCCTCCAGTCCGAGACGGCCGAAAATTTCTTTGTTATATAAGTAGAAATACATCTTCTTACCCGGAAATGTGATGCCATAGACATTATCATCGATAGAAATAGCAGGAAGCACATTTTCGTCAATCCGGGATACCCATTCCTCATCATTTAGAGGAACACAGTATTCATCAAATTTCATACTGGATGCCAGATTGATCGGGGTATCCGCACAGAAAATATCAGGTGCCTCTCCGGAATCCAGCTTCACCTTAATCAAATCCCTCCACTGCGCATCCGGTGAAATCTGAAAATCAATTTTAATTCCTGTTTCTGCTTCAAATTCCTTAGCCAGCTCCTGCACAACACCGGAAGTAGGAAGACCGGATTGATGGGAACCAAAGGTCAGAGTGACGTTTTTCTTCGCCTCTTTACCATCCGATTCCGCTTTCTGCTCCTTTCCGCAAGCAGTAAAAGCAAATACGGACATGCAAAGTGCCATGATGAAAATGAAACTTTTTTGTAATAACTTCCTATTCATAGTAACCTATCCCTCCTTACAATTTAGTGTACCTTATGATAGGCAATGCAAAACTTATTTCCACTAGATCAACTAGAGAGTTTCGCTATTTCCTATGGTGTACCTTGTATTTTAACCATGTTACTATGCTTACATACTACCATAAGAGTACTTTATCCATAATAGATAAAACCGAATTATGATTTGCACTTTTTTGAACGATAATGTATAATACCTGTAATTAAAGGGGGCGTTATCATGGGCTCAAAAAAGCATAATTACTCACAAAGCATGTATCTTTTTTTTATTTATGGATTGTTTATCCTAACGCTGCTTTCCACCTTCTTTTTCTATATTTACCATTATAATAAGACATTGCTTTATAAGGAAGCTCAGCGTAAATCAGAAGACCTTTGCGCCTCCATCAGCAGCTCAGTCAGTACCGAACTAGACAATATGTCAGCGATATCGATGAATATCGTATATTCGAATGCGATCAAAAGTAACTTTAAAGAATTCTCCAAAGCTTACCGCTCTTCCCAGCTCTCCCTGGAGGACATGGCAAGCTCAAGGGAGAGCATCCTGGCTATCTATGATATCATAACGGCTATCCTGGGTCCGTTCCAGTCCGTACCGCAGGTGAATCTGTACAGTATGAACGGAGATTGCGTGGGGTCCGGTTATTTCCAACGCGTCACCAATGCAAATTTTAATGAATTGGAATGGTACCAGCCGACGATGGAGCTTAATGGTCATAAATATATATCCTCCCCCACAGTAATTCTGGATCTGCCGACGCAGGGGGAAAACCAGCTGAGCCGGAAATTTATCTCGCTGACCCGGATCTTTTTCAATAAAGCAGAGGATCCGCAGGGGATTGTAGAGGTCATCCAGGATTGCGACAGAATCTTTACCCTGATTCCGGAATTAAAGAAAAATAATCCGAATGTTTCTATTTATGTATATAATGACCGGGGCGAAATGGTATATCCTTATGACAGAAAGGAAGGGAACGATTACCTTTCTCTAATTCGTAAAAACCCGTCCGCTCCGTCAGGTGGAAAAATGATTTCCTACAACGATGAAAATAACGGGGAGTCTTTTATCAACTACAAAAATATTGCGAATTACGATTGGACCGTCGTAACCTCCGAGCCAAAGGATTCCATCTATTCCTCAATGAATACTTTTAAGAAATCCTTTACCGGTATCCTTATCCTGTCCATACTGCTTACCCTGGCGGTCTGCTTCTTTATCTCCAACCAGTTAACCAGGCCGCTTAGAAAATTAACGAAAGCCACGAGAAAAATAACGATCAACCGGGTACTGGACGAGAATAAGAAAATATTAACCTCCGCAGACAGTAACATCAAAGAAATATCACAGCTCTGTGAATCCATTCGGGAAATGTACGGAAAACTCCGCTCCACGACACAGGATGTCCTTCTCTCCCGGTCGGAGGAAACCAGAGCGAAATTGCAGGCAACACAGTCCCTTATCAATCCGCATTTTCTGTATAATTGCCTGACCAATATCAGTATCATGGCGGAGGAGAATATGAATGAAGATATTATCACCATGTGCTATGCCCTATGCGATTATTTCCGCTATATTTCTTCCTCGGAAGATATGGTCGTTCCGTTAAAAGAAGAAATCAATTCCACCGAGCAGTACATCCGCTGCATGCAGATGCGCTATAACGATGATTTTGAATATACCAGAGAGATCGAGGCAGCCGCCGAGAATGTCTTTATTCCCAAACTAATTCTGCTGCCCATTGTTGAAAATGCTTTCAA
>DOWG01000319.1:0-1043 GCA_003519685.1 Lachnospiraceae bacterium | reverse complement strand
AATGAAGAATCCAAGTCATTAAAAATCGGCGGAATGGGTCTGAAAAATGTCTACCTGCGGCTTAAGCTGCTCTATGGGGAAGAAAGCATTTTTGAGATTGAAAATACCCTGCCGCAAAGAACCATCTTCATTCTGGGAGGTCCGATCTACACATCAAAGGAGGAATATTATGAGCACAACCCCAAACTATAAATATATTGTTGTTGAAGATGAAAGCCTGATTCTTAAAAATACAATTAAGAAAATAGAAGCTCTTTCCCTACCACTGACTCTGGCAGGAACTGCCTCGAACGGAATGGATGCGCAGCTGCTCATCGAACGGGTGTGTCCAAACCTTGTAATTACGGACATCCGTATGCCGCAGTATGACGGAATTGAACTGGCACAATATATCAATAAGAATCATCCTACGATAAAAACCGTAATATTAACTGGCTACAGCGATTTTTCCTATGCCCAGTCCGCCTTAAAATATGGTGTAAAAGATTATCTATTGAAACCAATTACACCGGAAGCTTTAAACGCTTCCCTGCAGAAAATTTTGATAACCATGGATTCCGAGCATAATGAGCTTACTACGATCACCGCAGATTCGTATTCTTTAGACCAGGAGACAATCTGTGAATTAATGGAGCAATACCTGCGCGACAATTACAGACAGGATATCTCTTTAGGAGAAATGGCGGAACATTTTGGATTCTCCGTAGAATACCTGGGAAAGATATTTAAGAAGCATACCGGCAGGACCCCCTCCAAATATTTAACAAAGCTAAGGATGAACGAGGCGAAGCGGCTGCTCATCAACCAGCCGGAACTGGAAATTCAAAAAATCGCAGAATTGGTCGGATATAAGGATAATTATTATTTCAGCCGCATATTCAAGGCACAGGTCGGAATACAGCCAAGCGAATACCGTGCTGCGAATATAAAACCGAACTAGAAATAGCTTTTTGCCATCGGTGTAAGCAATTATGGTTAATAATAATTATTCAAAAAAATATAAGGAATAAAATCAATAAGGGCATGAGCTATAGTAGGAGCTA
>DOWG01000073.1 GCA_003519685.1 Lachnospiraceae bacterium | reverse complement strand
ATCTAGAATTCATTGAAAAGAATAAGGATATCAGTATTGTTCAAATGGATACTGTTGAAGGTAAAAAAGGTGGGAAGGTACTGAACGGGATGTTAGGATTTGCAGCTGGTGTCATGATTGCTGCAAGCTTCTGGTCCTTACTTGCTCCCTCAATTGAAATGGCAGAAGAAGCGGGGCAGATTGCCTGGGTCCCGGCAGTGGTCGGTTTTCTCGCCGGCGGTGCTTTCCTGTGGCTGGTGGATATTATCATGCCCCACCTTCATGCCGGAGCGTCGGAGGCGGAGGGTATGAAAACCGGCTTAAAGAGAAGCGTACTTCTGGTATTGGCAATTACACTGCATAACATACCGGAGGGACTTGCGGTTGGTGTAGCTTTCGGTGCGATTGCAGCGGATCTTCCGGCAGCATCGATTGCCGGTGCAACAGCTCTTGCACTTGGCATTGGATTACAGAACTTCCCGGAGGGAGCCGCTGTTTCCATTCCCCTAAGAAGAGAGGGCTTATCCAGATGGAAGAGCTTTTTCTACGGTCAGGCATCCGGTATCGTGGAACCGATTGCCGGTGTATTAGGTGCTGTGGCGGTCGTGTATATGAAACCCATCCTGCCCTATGCCCTGTCCTTTGCAGCCGGTGCAATGATCTATGTTGTTGTAGAAGAGCTGATTCCGGAAGCGCAGGGAGACAAGCACCATTCCAATGTGGGTACCATCGGTGCTATGATAGGATTTGCTATAATGATGCTGCTTGACGTAGCATTAGGATAAGAATAAAGAAGGGGATTTATGGTGAAGATAGAAACTATTTTAGAAAAGCAAAGGGCTTTCTATGCAACCGGAGAAACCAGAGATTTGAGCTTTCGGTTAAGGCAATTGGATCGGCTTCATAAGACCATCCTGCATTATGAAGCGGAGATTTTAGAAGCACTAAAAAAAGATTTGAATAAGCCGGATTTTGAAGGGTATATGACGGAAATTGGTATGGTGTATGAGGAAATCCGATTTGTGAGGAAGCATCTGAGGCGGTGGGCAAGACCGAAACAGGTCCGGACATCGGCCGCACAATTTCCGGCAGTTAGCAGGATATATCCGGAGCCATACGGGACAGTACTGATCATGGCTCCGTGGAATTATCCGTTTCAGTTAGCTCTGGAACCGTTTATTGGAGCCATTGCCGCGGGTAATTGCGCAATCATTAAGCCTTCGGAATACTCGCCGAATACATCTATGGTGATCGAACAGATGATAAGAGAAGCTTTTCCGGCTTCCTATGCTTTTGTCGTTCAGGGAGGCAGAGAAATCAATCAGAGCCTGCTGAGCGAAAAATTTGATTTCATTTTTTTCACCGGAAGCCCTGCCGTCGGCAGGATTGTTATGGAGGAGGCTTCCCATTACCTGACACCGGTCTGCCTGGAACTGGGCGGGAAGAGCCCGTGTATTGTGGATGAGACAGCCAATCTGGGGCTGGCTGCCAAGCGAATTGTCTGGGGAAAATTCCTGAATGCCGGGCAGACCTGCGTTGCACCGGATTATTTAATGGTGCAGGAAACGGTTAAGGACGAGCTGATCCATTATATCAAAAAATACATCCATCAGTTCTATGGAGAGAATCCCTGCATGAATTCAGATTACGTCAGAATCGTTAATGCAAAGCATTTTTGCCGTCTGCTTTCTCTTATGGAAAGCGGGGAGATAATCCATGGCGGAAGATTTCATAAGGAGAGGCTGCAGATCGAGCCAACAATATTAGACCATGTGTCCTGGAACAGTCCTGTCATGGAGGAAGAGATCTTTGGACCAATTCTTCCGGTACTCGTATACCATGATCTTAGAGAAGCCATATCGGACATTAACAGGCACCCAAAGCCCCTGGCACTCTATCTATTTACCAATAATAAAAAGCATGAACAGTATGTATTAAAAAATGCATCCTACGGCGGTGGATGTATAAATGATACCATTGTTCATCTGGCGACATCTCACATGCCCTTCGGGGGTGTTGGGGAGAGCGGAATGGGCAGCTATCATGGCAAGGCAAGCTTTGATACCTTTTCTCACCGGAAAGGGGTATTAAAGAAATCCAATTTCCTTGATATTCCGCTGCGATATCCGCCATATCGACATAGCCTTTCCTTATTAAAGAAAGTTATGAAATAGGGGCGGATCGTAAGGAAGGATAATTAATGCAGGATAAATTAAAAAGGTGATGGCAGAGGAAAGTTTCCGGGTTCAGGAGCCATTTGTGAATAGATGCATGATTTGATGAAGTTCGTCCAACAGCTTTTTACCATTTTCCGGACTGAGGTTCATGGAGCAGATTAGTTGATTCGGAATCGGGAGTGCTTGTTCTCTTAAATCTACACCATTTCCGGTCAGCTGTATATACACATTGCGTTCATCCGTATTGCTGCGTACACGTTTGATATAGTCAAGAGCTTCCAGCTTCTTTAACACAGGAGTCAGAGTTCCGGAGTCCAGGTAGAGTCTGGAACCTAAGTTCTTGACGGTGATATTATCCTTTTCCCAGAGTGCCATCATAACGATATAGCCTGTATAGGTAAGCTTATATGGCTCTAATAGCGGCTTATATTTTTTGATGATTTCCTTTGAGCAGACATAGAGCGAAAAGCAAAGCTGATTATCCAGCTTCAGGGCCTCATATCGGTTATTTTCTATATTTGGCATGGCTTTTTCAATTCTTTGATTTGCATTATCCTTTTTCATTCTGTACACGGAAAACCCGTTAAACCCCTTTCTGAACAGCTGCAAATAATCAAACCGGTTCCGGTGTTACAATAATTTACGGCAGCTTTTCTTACGCACAAGGCATTTGATTCATTTTAATAGTATGCAATTAAATTTTAGACAATTATTCCTCCAAAGTCAATAAATATGTTTCCTATTACTTGTCAATGTAGAGAGTGTGGTTAAGCTCTAACTTGCAATATGCGATCGGAGCGAAAGATCATGAACATGTTTTTTGTTCATGATA
>DOWG01000240.1:553-3993 GCA_003519685.1 Lachnospiraceae bacterium | reverse complement strand
CAGGACGGGTTCTTTCGAGTTTAATACTTCTTTTTCAAAATTATTCTTTGTGATTTTTACTGTAGCCATACGAATTCCTCCTAATAAAATGATAGATAAAAGCTTGCATATGCTCACTACGTTTATACTATATCATGATATTAGTATGGCTTCTGTGATGATATCACAAAATGTAAATTCTTTTTATAATATTTTTTATCTGCCTTATTGGTATCGATGTTTACCTTAAATTCTCACCGTTCCTCTCTAAAATAGTTCACTCCGCAGGAAGCAGGCTGGGTGCCCTTCTTCGATTTTCGCATAGAGGTAATAACCAGTACGATGGTCGTTATTAAAAACGGAAGCATTCCATAGAATGCATTCGGAATCGTTATGATATCCTTCGGCACGTAGAACTGCAATACACTGAAAGCGCCAAAGATCAGGGATCCGAAGATCGCCTTGGCAGGGCTCCAGCTGGCAAAGATAACGAGTGCTACGGCAATCCAGCCCTGACCGCTTACGACGCTGCTGTTATTCCATACACCGCCTCCGTTAATCAGGGATAAATACGCTCCGCCGAGACCGCAGATCCCGCCACCGAGACAGATGTCAACATATTTTACCAAAGTAACGTTGATTCCTGCCGCATCGGCCGCAGCAGGATTTTCACCGACCGACCGCATATTTAATCCTGCCTTCGTTCGAAACAGATACAGGCTGCAGATAATGGCAATAATAATTGCCAGATAAACGATCGGGTTGTGAGAAAAAATCAATTTTCCGATCACCGGAATCTCGCCCAAAACGGGAAGCGGTCTTTCTGCGATCGTTTTCATAAAGTAATCGGATAATTTCGGAGATCCACCCGCCTCACTTATCATCTTTTCTCCGAAGAATTTTGCAAATCCAGTTCCGAAGATCGTTAAGGTCAAGCCGGTAACGTTCTGATTTGCCTGGAAGGTAACGGTAAGCAGAGCATAGATCAGTGCCGCAAATGCACCGATTCCAAACGCCGCCAGTAATGCCAGAGGCAGGCTTTCCGTATGATAGCCCACGGAAAATCCCATGAAAGCTCCCATGAACATCATCCCCTCCACACCAAGGTTCAGATGACCGGATTTTTCTGTAATAATTTCACCGGTTGTACCAAGCAGCAGCGGTGTGCCTGCTTTGATTGCTGCAAATAGGAAGTTAATTAACATGACATGCTCCCCTCTCCCTGCTTCTTCTTACAAAATACAAAACGATAGCGGGTAAAAAAGTCAAATCCCAGGATGAAAAACAAGATAATTCCCTGGAGAATATCGGAAACCGCGGACGACATCCCGAACGTACTCTGCATCACGCTGCATCCTTTCTCCAGAACGGCAAAAAGTACGGAAACCACCAATGTGATAAGCGGATTCAGTCTTGACAGCCATGCTACCGAAATCGCAGTAAATCCCACCCCTCCTGTAATTCCTTCGCTTAAGGTATACGCCGCACCGGTTGCCTGGATCATTCCGGCAAGTCCGCATATCGCACCGCTTAAGAACATCGTTCTTAAGACAATCTTTCTTACATTCATACCGGCATAGCGTGCAGTATTTACGCTCTCTCCCACAATATCAATCTCATATCCGTGCTTGCTGAACTTTATATAAATAAAGACCAGTACCACCAGAATAAGAGCAATCAGCCATCCGGCATGGACTCCCAGAATCTGATCCAATCTGGCATTCTCGCTAAAAGTAGCGATTTTCGGGAAACCGGAAGATGCGGGATCTTTCCATGGCCCTTCGACCAGATATTTAATCAGATAGAGGGCAATGTAGTTAAGCATCAAGGTAAATAAGGTTTCGTTGGTACCGTATTTTGACTTAAAATAAGCTGGAATCAGACCCCAGATCCCGCCGCCGATCATGCCGGCTATAAACATGAGAACAAGCAGTATCCCATGCGGAAGATGGTCATAAAACAATGCAAAGTAGGTTGCGAAAATGGCGCCCATAATAATCTGTCCTTCTGCTCCGATATTCCAGAATTTCATCTTGAAGGCAGGAATAATTCCAAGCGCTGTAATCAGAAGCGGTACGGCAAGCTTGATCGTACCCTTCCTTGCAATGCTGCTTCGCCAGGCACCCTTCACTATGGTGGCATATACGGAAAAAGGATTCTGTCCGATTGCCAGGATGAACAGGCCGCCGGCTACCAGAGAGGCAAATACGGCAAGGATCGAAAGCAGTAAGGTCTTGGAAGCGGATATTTCGGTTTTTTTAACGACATGAACCCAGGGCTCGTGACATCTTTCCTTCCCCTCTCTACGCATGGCGGCCCCTCCTTTCCTGTCCTTTGGCATCGGTCATTAGCAAACCGATCTGCTCCTTTGTCGCGGATTTCGTATCAATAATTCCGGTTACCCGGCCATGGCATAATACCATAATACGGTCACATAATTCCAGCATAACATCGAGGTCCTCTCCGATAAAGAGAATCCCCACCCCTTTCTTTTTCTGTTCATTTAAAGCATTGTAAATGGTATAGGAGGAATTAATATCAAGTCCGCGGACCGCATAAGCAGTGATTAATACATTCGGTTCCGATTCGATTTCTCTTCCTAACAATACCTTCTGGACGTTACCGCCGGACAGCCTGCGTACCGGCGTATCCACACCCGGGGTAACGATTTCCAACTCCTTCACAAGACGTTTTGCCGTTTCCCGAGCCTCCTTCTTTCTTACAAAGGGGCCTTTTCCTTCGTTATACTTCTTAAGAAGCATATTATCAACCATTCCCATAGACGCAGCCAGTCCCATCCCCAGCCGGTCCTCCGGAATAAAGCTCATACTGATTCCTATTTTAATAATCTCATTCGGCGTCTTACCGACAATATTTTCATCATGATACAGGATGGCACCTTTTTTAACCGGAAGCAGACCGGCAATCGCTTCGCAAAGTTCCTTCTGGCCGCTGCCGGCAACGCCTGCAACACCAAGGATCTCTCCCCGGTTCAAATCAAAGCTAATATCCTTGATCATCTCGACGCCTTCCTCGTTCGCCGCCGTCAGGTGGTGAATCTCCAGAAGGTTCTCCTTAAAATCGGTCTCCGGATGCTCGATCGATAATTCCACCGGCCGGCCTACCATTAATTCCGTCAGCTCCTGCGCATTGGTATCCGCAGTATTCACGGTTGCAACACTTTCCCCCTTACGGAGAATGGTCACCCTGTCACTGATTTCCAAAACCTCATTCAGCTTATGCGTGATAATGATAACCGCGCAGCCTTCCTGTTTCATCCGCCGAAGGATCTCAAAAAGACGGCTTGTTTCCTGCGGAGTCAAAACGGCGGTCGGTTCGTCCAAAATTAGAATATCTGCTTTGCGATAAAGGACCTTTAAGATTTCCACGGTCTGCTTTTCGCTTACCGACATCTGATAGACCTTTTTCTCCGGATCGACATCCAGTCCAAAGCGTCTGCT
>DOWG01000240.1:0-403 GCA_003519685.1 Lachnospiraceae bacterium | reverse complement strand
CCGAGCAGGGCAAGAATTTCACCCTGTTTTACAGATAAGTCTATTTTATTATTTGCTACAACGGAACCAAAGGTCTTTGTTAACTGCTTTAATTCAATTGCCATGGTTTCTTTCATTAATTTCTCCACTACTCTACCTGCCTATTTTCGTAATCTCCATATTTCTTTTTTACGCAAGAACAAAAATCGTTGGCTACGCCAGCGATTTTTGCTCCGGACAAGCGAATGGCAAAGCCTATTCGTCCCGTCCCTTTCTATATAATTGGAAGATACCATTCTTACGGTAATTATGATTTTAGGGTCAATAGCCTTCTTAGCAAATCATCTTCTTCAGTTTGCACAAAGAAAGGAAAAACTTAAGTAATAGGAAACAATATTTTTATGAGCAACTGTTTGAAGTCGTT
>DOWG01000026.1:35732-41020 GCA_003519685.1 Lachnospiraceae bacterium | reverse complement strand
AGTATATTTTCATTGCGTATCTTACTCATCGAATACAGCATGCTGACAAATACGACAAGGAATACACTGAGAGAACTGATAACCATGCTTGGAACCGGAAGGTAGAACGGCATCTCGACTCCACGATTAACACTTTTGTAGATCAGATAGGTAATTCCCACGGATACCGGCAGCCCATAGAGTAATGCCTTCAATCCATAAAAGATACATTCAAAATTAAGCATTTTATTAAAACCATGCTGTGTCATTCCTACGGATTTTAACATTGCAAATTCCCGCCGTCTTAAATTCACATTCGTCGATATCGTGTTAAAGACATTTGCTATCGTAATGAGTGATATCAGTACAATAAAGCCATAGGAAAATACGGAGATCACCATGATTACATTGCGGTTCTCCTGCAAAGCCTCTGTCAGATTATACAGGTTCGTATAAGGCATTTTGGCCTTTACCAGGATCTCCTTCATATTTTCTACCGCCTGCTCCGGATCCTTCGCGGAGAAATACATATTATACTGCCATTGATCCTCCATGTCGGCATAAGCTTCCCTGCTTTGCTCATCGATAATCAACGTCAGGTAATTTCCCTGGGAAGAGTTATCCACACCAAACGGTGCGGTGTCTGCAAATGCGCCGATGGAAACATTGATCGTCTCTTCTTTATCTTCCTTCATACTGAAGGTAATCGGCAGGCTTTGTATCGTTTTATCCTTGAAAACATTTTTGTTTTGATATTTCTGTTCCGTAGTGCTGTAGTAATGCTGCTTATCGATTAATATTCCTGCCGGTGATTTGGGATTCGTAAATTGTTCGATGGAAAGTCCCAGTTTATTCACATAATCCGTAAAGGCGGCATGGTCGACACTGCAAATCGATACCGTGATTGAAACCTTCCCATCCTCCATTAAATTGTTCTGCTCTTTCATCCTGTTATAATAATCATTTTCCACAAAATCCTTTGTCAGTTCTACCGTCCCATACAGTTTATCCACCATCGAGCCCTGCTTGATTCCGTCAAGAGCAAGAATGTCCTGATATGCTTTCCTTCGGTTGCTTTCGATATCCGGATCTTTATCATAGATCGTATAGGTGATATCATACTCCGTTTCCTCATAAACATCCGTAACACTATCCTTAAGATACATCGCAAAGGAGGATGCCGCAACAAACAAAACGATACTGATGAATAAGGAAATTACCGTTGTCCGATAGCGTTTGCGGTTTCTTTTAAAGTTCTTTAAGGCAAGATCCCCTTCCATCCCAAACAGTTTTCGGATGATCTTCCGCGTTTTAACCTGCTTTGCAGATAATTTAATGTCACTGGTCTGTCTTATGGCATCCATAGCAGACACTCTTCTGCTCCGCCTTGCCGGTACATAGACCGATAGGAGGATCGTAACCAAGGAAATGATGACTGCCGCAACGATTGCCGGAGCCGAAACCGCCAGGGATAATTCGGCGGAGGAGGATTCATAGGAAAAGATACTGTGCAGAGGTTCCCTAAGTACATAAAAAGTTACTCCGATCCCGGCGATACCGGAAAGCACTCCGATCGGAATTCCAATCACGGCGATCATCAGGGATTCACAGATTACTGTATTCATTCTCTGCTTTCCGGTAGCACCTACGCTGGACAATAGTCCAAACTGCTTTTTTCTTTCACTGACGGAAATAGCGAAGGAATTATAAATCAGCGAAACAGATCCCGCGATGATCAAGGAAATAAGAATCGCAGCCAGGCTGTATAGAACCGCATTAAAACCGCTGTTATTACTGATTCCCATATAGCGGAGCAGCTCCGAATTATAGCTGTATTTGATGCCGCCGCGCACATTGCTAATCCTTTCCATAATTTGATAGATATCTTTTGGATGCTTTGCTTTAAAATAAATACTTATGGGGTTTTTCCCCTGAACATCCCCCATATTTAATTTTGTAAATACAGAGTAACCCGGATTCGTATATTCCTCCAGCTGATAGTTGGTACGTTTGCAAATACCAACCACCGTAAATGTTCTTTCCTCTGTAATATCGAGCTTCTCTGGATTCCCATCCTCCGGCAGAGAGTACTCGGCATTTTCAAGAATTGGAGTACCGTCTTCGAACACCCGCTGCCCTAATTGTAATATCAAAGTATCCCCGATTTTATATTCCACACCGCCGTTGGTATTGATGTGATCGGATACAACGACCTCATTCTCATTCTGTGGCAGTCTGCCCTCCATAAGCCGTATCGGCAAATGTGCAAACGCCTGCTCCTGCACTTCCAGGACACGCAGATAGGGCTTATATTCATTCTTGCTCTCCGGAAGATAGGCAAAGCCGCCGCTCTTCACCATTACGACATCCTCTAAATCCTTCTCACTTTGAAGCTGCTGATAGTCGGACAGAGCGGCATTCTGAATGACTCCGTGCCAATCACCCTCCCGCTCAACGGTAAAATTCAGCATATAAGCCTGCATACTGGATATGAACGTCGTAACTGCTGTAATCATGGCGGCCGATAGAATGACGCCGATAATCGTAACAATCGTTCGTGTCCTGTTCTTTCGTAAGCTTTTTAAGGTGATTTTGTTCATAATATTCATTCCCTAATCACCTCATCCTTAGCAATTTTACCATCCTCGATACTGATGATCCGATTCGCCTGCAAGGCTATCTTTTCATCATGGGTAATAACAATAAGTGTCTGATTATACTTTTTGTTATATAATTTTAAGAGGTTGATGATTTCATCACTATTCTTACTGTCAAGATTCCCCGTCGGCTCATCGGCCAATACGATTGCCGGATTATTGATCAGGGCACGCCCGATGGAGACTCTCTGCTGCTGTCCTCCCGATAGCTGATTGGGCAGATGATCTACCCGCTCCTTCACGCCTAATATCGTTAAAAGCTCCTCCAGATTCTGCTGATCCACCTTCCTTCCGTCCAGCAGCAGGGGCAGTGTGATATTCTCCTCCACATCAAGAACCGGAATCAAGTTGTAGAACTGATAAATTAGTCCGATCTGCCTCCGCCGAAAGATTGCCAGTTGGGATTCATCCAGCTGATAGATATCCGTACCGTCGATTAGTACCTTTCCCGAGGTGGGACGGTCTACCCCGCCAAGCATATGAAGCAGGGTCGATTTACCAGAGCCGGAAGGCCCGATCACTGCGATAAACTCTCCTTTTTCAACGGAGAAAGAGACATGATCCAATGCGGTGACCGCAGTATCGCCTTTTCCGTATACCTTTGTTAAATTTTCTACTCTTAATATTTCCATACATGTACCTTAACCTTTCACCAAAGTTGATATGATAATTTTATCCTACCATGGTGACAATGCGGTGACTTTTAAAATGACAATATTGTCACTTAAGCAGCTTCTTCGGAAAGTCCGGTCACGTCACATAACCGATTTATATAGATGAATGGCAAAAGAGCTTCCTTGTCCAATCTTACTGTTCACCCGGATATCCCCCTGCTGGCGGCGCAGGATGCTGTAAGACATCGCAAGTCCAATTCCCACGCTATCCGATGAAGAATTCTTTCCTTTATAGAATCTTGTAAAGATATGAGGCAGATCCTCCTTGCTGATCCCGGCTCCGTTATCGGTAATAATAATTTCCGAATAGAGCGGATTATCCTTCACTTCTATCTGTATATGCCCGCCCTTCGGTGTATGCTCAATACAGTTTTTAAGGATATTAATGAGCGCCTCCGTCGTCCATTTGATATCACATAGAATGACCTCGTCCTTTCTATCTACCGCGTAGGAAATATCCTTGAGCTCCATCGGGATGAGTAGAGGCTGTAAAGCATTTTCAATTAATCTATGGGCCGGTATTTTCTCCTGCCTCATACGAACCACACCGGCATCCAGCTTGGACATCTTAAGAAGGGAGGAAACCAGCCACTCGATTCGCTCCAGCTGCATATAGATCTGGGAGGTAAATTCCTGCCGTTTCTCCTGGGTAAGATTATCCTCTTTTAATAGATCCACCATAACCATCATAGAGGTCAGCGGAGTCTTCAGCTGATGTGAAATATCCGCCATCTGATTCGCCAGGAGATATTTCTCACTTTTCAGCTGCTCATTATATTCGGACAGCATTAATGTCACCTTATAGATTTCACTTTTTAAGATGCTTAACTCCCCTTCTGCATTGTTCCGGATATCTAAGGAATGCTCCCCGTTACTGATCCTTTTTAAATAATCTGCCAGCTTCGCAATCTGTCTGTACCTTCTTTTTGTATTTACATAGAAAATAGTGCATAGCAATAGGACCGTAATCAAAATCAGGATCCCGGTCCATACACCGATCAGAAAACCAAGGAGCACCAATACGGCGGAAGCAATCAGTGTTTGTATTGCCATATCTTTAATTTCTTTATTTCGCATCAGGAACATATCGTAGGTTTGCCTTTCTTATCGCCTTATCATACTGTCTGTTTTTTGCCGCTTTATCAGGACAGCTGGTAACCTAATCCGCGGACAGTTTTAATAATGGCAGGATTCTGCGGATCATCTTCAATCTTCTCCCGAAGTCTTTTTATATATACCGTTAAAGTATTGTCATTTACAAAATCTCCAGACACATCCCAGATGCTTTCCAGCAGCTGATTTCTTGTAACAATACGTCCTTCATTATTAATCAGCGTCAGGAAAAGCCTGAATTCCAGTGCCGTCAGGAAGACATCGCTTCCGTTTTTCTTCACTTTGCCCTCCGATACATTCACCGTCACATTCCCATACTGCAGCAGGACATCCCCACCTGTCGTTTTTACTGACCGGCGAAGGACACTGCGGATACGGGATTGCAGCTCCCGAATCCGAAATGGCTTTGTGATATAATCATCGGCGCCGATATCCAGTCCCAGGACCACACTTCCCTCATCATCCCTGGCAGTCAGAAAGATGACCGGGGTATCCCCTTGGATTTTCAGCTTCTTGCAGATATCAAAACCGTTCCCATCCGGCAATGAGACATCCAGAAGTGCAATGTCATATTTCTCCGAGGAAATCCTTGCCATGGCTGAAGCGGCACTGCCGCAGGTGGTTACTTCATAATTTTCCTGCTGCAGGGAATATTCCAGCCCCATGGCAATGGCGGTATCATCCTCCACAAGCAGGAGCTTCTTTTTCTCTGTATTCATATCCGATCCATTCATCCTCTCACTGCTTTCTCAATAATACATGAAATCATTATACTATGGCAGAAACTCGCACGCAAGCTTTTACACGCTACTAGGGTTATTGCCGTTGTTGCATTGTTACTGTTCACACCCGATATGTATACCAT
>DOWG01000026.1:0-35691 GCA_003519685.1 Lachnospiraceae bacterium | reverse complement strand
ATCATATGATAGACTTTGTTGGGGGTGTGAACAGTAATGTTGCATTTCTATCTAAATTGATGCAAGAGGGGTTGTAATCTTCCCGGACATACTTATGTGGCAGCGGATGTAAAATCTTCTCGGACGTATTGACGAATCTCCTCCGGATCCTTAAACTGGTGTCCGGTTGCCATCATCGTAATTATGCCGCTTAGGGCAGCGATCCGGTCTGTATCGGCAAATTTCGTTTCTTCTGCAATCTCCGCAACGATTCGATTCGGATGTTCCCGATTTGCTTCCACCCGGACTACGATACAATCATAGCCGGTTTCTTCCGTAAGCCTTCTTGTCAAATTATTTACCACGGTCCCCGGCGGGCATAATCCGGGAAATATACGGCTTGGAATTCCATGCGTCTCTAACTTCTCCTCATCCCAACCCCCTTTGTCCGGGTCAGCAAGCCCCGTCGTGACCACATTGGTATATTCACAGCACTTTACCCCGCTCAACAAATACGTCAGATAATCCGCAACGAATAATATACTGTCCGCCCTTTCGAAATAATCCGGATGCTTCTCCTTAACTGCCATGAGCCGATGGATCGTATCGGAATCCGGAAAAGAAACGGCATTTCCGATCCGCTGATTCTCTTTATCCAGAAGAATAAAATCGGACCCCCAGGCGCTGACTCCGACAAAGATCGGAAGCTTTCCTATCTTCCAGCATTTCTTTAATCCGAGAACTATTTCTTTATATACCTGTTCCACATCCCAGCATAGTTCCCCGTCCTTTTCCACTATTTCATGCTCAAAGCAATGAACCTCCTCCATCTTTAATATTCCATCCTCAATATAGCCCATCCTCTGGTGTCCCGCCGACGTTCCGATATCAATCGACATATAGTAACCAGCCATACCTTTCATCTCCTTTTCTACGTATCTATTTTAGACATTTGTTAAATGCCTAAACCCTTTTGTTCTATCATAGTAAAGAAGAATTAAAAAAAGAACACGAAAACCCTCTGATCCGTACCGAAAGCGTAAGAGGGTTTTCGTGTATCCTGATGTACCTTTAGTTTAAAACACGATCCGCAGCCTTAATAAAGCGCTGATAGCCTTGATAGGTATAGGCGGTCCCTTTTCTTAGTATGTTTCCGTTATGGGACACCTGATTCACTTCCAGAACATCCCCCCGGTTAATTTCATGATTTTTCAAGGCGAGTGTATTCCTATCCACGTATACGGTATCCATCTCCTTACCGTTCACTGCGATTCTGCTGTAGGCATTAAAATCATTGCCTTTAATCACTGTATTGCCATGTAGATCTACCTTAATTGAGGTAATCGTGATATCCTCGATCCCCATCTGCAAATCCGCTTCATCATATCTGTCTTCTCCATTGTATACATACTTTTTTCCATAAAGCATATCATACTGGAGCACTTTCAGATCGGACCAGTACCGCTTTGTACCCATTCTTTCCTGATGATATTTCATCAAAGTTCCAGCATGGATTCCCACCTTGTCAAAAGCAATGGAAGCCAGCTGGTAGGAAGCCAGATCTCTGTCCTCCTTCGGAAGACCCATGTTATCCCAGATTACATAATTTGTCTTAAACAAAGACCCGCAGGCAAGCTGATCGCTTTCCAGCCCGAGGGAGGGCTGGTGATCGCCAAATAAGACAAGTATGGTATCCTCATCAAATTTCTCCAGCTCTTTTACAAGATTACCAATAAACTGATCCACTTCGTATAGCTGATTTACATAGTACTCTATGGAATAATTTCTGTCTTCTTCCCCTTCCGTTCCATGAACCGTAATCGGTTGATTCATTGCTACCGGCTCACTCGGATATCCACCATGGGACTGTACCGTGATGGTATATACAAGATCCTGCCCTTCTGTCGATTTCAGGCATTCCATAACGGAATCGGTGAGCTTGGCATCCTTCGCCCATCCAAGCGGGGTATAGTCTTCTATATCCATCATCTCCAGCGAGGTAAAGGTATCAAACCCCAGTCTGGCAAATACTTCGTCTCTCCCATAGAAGCTTGCGATATTATTATGTATGGCATGTGTGGAATATCCAAGGTTCTTAAGTACATAGGCAATACTTTCGCATACATTATCCCTCATTACTGTCTTGTATGGATATTCTCCCGTCCCAAAATAACGCATGCTCATACCGGTAAGTACTTCAAATTCCGTATTGGCCGTTCCCGCTCCGACTACCGGAACCCTTACATATCCGGAGGTATAGTCCTCCTCCAGTTTATGAAAATTCGGAATTGGATCCTTCGAGTATTCCATGCCCTTGATCAGGCTCGGATCAAAAAATGATTCCAGCTGAACGATAATAATATTGGGATTCTCTTTGGTCCGATAATGATCTTTGCCATCCTCACGAATGATCTTCTTTACTTCACTTTCCTGATAGTGATCCGGCCGGTCAATTCCCTGCACAAATATGGTGCTTAAAAAGCTGTAAGGGAAACCATAATCCTCATATCCAATGGCTATATTGCCAAAATAAGTGGAGAGCACATTTGCCCGTATGCATAGTTTCGTAACCGGAAGAATCGAAACAAATGCAAGGATCAGGAAGGCAATATACCTTTGATATCTCATTTTCCCCTGAAACTTCGGACACCATAATGCGGCTAAAACGAAGAAACCGATTGCCGCCAGAGTCAGCAATACGGCCAGAAGTATTTGATCCACGGACATATATTTCTTAACCACCGAGGCTGCGTTACCGATCATCTTCAGGTCATTCCCGGTAAAGGGTGTAACTCGGCAAGCCAGAATAACGCCATTGGCGATGCCTCCGATCAACCAGACAAAACTGATTACAATGGAGGCAAATATTCTCTTTCGAACCAAATAGCTTATGGTTAAGGTTACGAAAATCAGATAGGTGTTATACAGAAATACATCCCAGCTTTTTATAAGGTAATGAAAGGCTTCCGCAAACGAATGTCTGCTGATACTCTCAATTGTAAAGTTAACCATGCATGCCATCCCAAAGCAGAGGATCAGAAAATATAGATCCTTTCTTGTATCCTTCCGGTTTTCCTGGTAATTCACGGAAGCCTTTCTCCGGCCTATGTATTCATTTAAGCGTTGAAATGATATTTTCCTATTAAAAAACTTCATTTTATATCTCCATTCTGTCCATAAAACGGTTTGTAACATAGAAGTAACGGATACTATTTCCAATAGTAAAACTCCGTAGATTGATCGTTTACACTTTTTATTTCAGAACTTAATTTACCACAGAATACGAAAAGTTCAAGTTCTTTTTAATACTTTTTTCAAAAACTTTTTTCCATTTCATTGTTACTGTTCACACCTGAGCAAAGTCTATCATATGATTTNNACCGACGAATGCAAATACTCCTTATCGGATATCATTTGCCGAAATCATAACATGGTATACATGTGGATGTGAACAGTAACATCCCATCTGCGTTGCTGTCATAAATCTCCATTTAAAGATGGATTATTTTATCCATCCGATGTATAATATTGATATGAGGGTTAAAAGCCTTCCTAACAAATCGTCTTCTTCCATTTGCACAAACCAAAGAAAAACGGCGGGGTAATAGGAAATTCCGATGGTATTTATCAAATGATTGCCATGATAAGTACCGGAGAAATAATCGATCTGACCCCGGATGTTTTAGTTGAAACCAGCATCACCGGGGAAACTTCCGGCGGCTTCCTGCCATTACAATAATGAGTCATATAAAAGCAATGAATATATATAAGGTCCTATTCATATCAAAACCTTAAAATGACTTATGACATTCATATCAATAATACAAATGTAAAAAAAGCATCCTGTCATTGCTGATAAGATGCTTTTTTAATGGACTAGGCGGGTCCTGCCCCCGCGTCCGAACCGGGATCCCTTGTACTTCTACTATCATAGTTAGTTCTTTTTCATTCCCTCTGTCAGACGAGAACTAACACTCTTCTGATTTTGGTAGCTTCATATTACGCCCATATACGCAAAGCTTTGTATATGTCGTTTCCTACATCATCGATGCCTGGGTCTTAAAGTGTAGGTGCTCTAAGTCAGACAGCTGCCGTTAGGCAGCGTACGCTAAATTATCGTCTGCGTTTAATTTTATTTTGTGATGTAACGCCTCACCTGCGGATAGCTTCTCCAACTTCAGCCAGCCCGTCGAACCTAGATACTAGCCCGTTCATTTATTTCTCTATTTATTATATTAATCTAATTTCGCGAAAGTGTCAAGTTATCTGCATCGTATTTTAACAATTTCTTCTGCCAAAACGTCCATTTTCATGCAGGCGGACCGGTAATCTTTTAATAAAGATTTTTTACCTTGAATTCCTTTTCTGCTTCCCGGCGCTGATCCTTCTTCGCAATGTCCTGCCGCTTATCGTACAGCTTCTTACCTTTTGCCAGTCCGATCTCCACCTTTGCCAGACTGCCTGAAAAATAAACAGAAAGTGGTACCAGGGTGAACCCCTTCTGTGCCAGCTGTCCGGATATCTTATTGATCTGGAAGCCATGTAGCAGGAGCTTGCGCACCCGCAGAGGGTCTTTGTTAAATATATTTCCCTTCTCGTAGGGACTGATATGCATGCCATAGATAAAAACTTCGCCATTTTCGATGCGAATATAGGATTCTTTGATACTGCATTTTCCCATGCGGAGCGATTTCACTTCCGTTCCATGCAATGCGATGCCTGCTTCATATTTTTCTTCAATAAAATAGTCATGATATGCCTTTTTATTGTTGGCTATTAATTTATATTTCTCCCCCATTACGTTCTTCCTCCTCTACCAAGGCAAAATCAATGGTTCGCTGAAGCTTATCTGCGGCGATCACTTCAATCTTCACCTTTTGCCCTAAATTATATGTCTTCTTGGTGTGTTCTCCCACCATCTGATAATGCTCCTCGTCATAGAAGTAATAGTCATCTTCCATATCGCTGACACGGATCATTCCTTCTACGGTATTAGCCAGTTCCACATACATTCCCCAGGTTGTAATACCGGAGATCACTCCATCGAAGGTTTCACCGATAAAGTTGCCCATGTATTCCACCTTTTTCATTTTTTCAACTTCACGTTCCGTATCGTCCGCTCTTCGCTCTGTTTTGCTCGAATGATTTGCAACCTCATACAGTATTTTTTCATAATGCTTCTGTCTTCTCTCATCCAGGGCACCGTTCAGATTTTCTTTGATAATCCGATGGATCTGCAGATCCGGGTAGCGTCTTATCGGTGAGGTAAAATGGCAATAATATTTAGCAGAAAGCCCAAAATGCCCGGTATTTGCCACCGTATACTTTGCCTGCTTCATCGAGCGCAGGGTCAATCTGCTGATCAAAGGTTCCTCCGGGGTATCTTCGATCTTCATTAGCAGCTTCTGCAGCTCTTTCGGATGAATTTCATCCTGTCCGATATGAATACTATATCCGAAGTTATTGATAAAGATTCCCAGCTTCTTGATTTTTTCCTCATCCGGGTAATCGTGGGTCCGGTACAGGAACGGTATCTCCTGCCAGAAGAAATCCTCCGCAATAGTTTCATTTGCAATCAGCATAAATTCCTCAATAATCTTTGTCGCTTTATTTCTTTCATAAGCCTGAATATCGATCGGCTTTCCTTTTTCATCCACGACAATCTTACTTTCCGGAAAATCAAAATCGATGGAGCCTCTTTTTCTCCGGCGTTTCTTAAGAATTTGCGACAGCTCCAGCATCTCATAAAACATCGGGACCAGTGCTTCATATTTTCTGCATTCCTCTTCGTCATGATCTTCCACGATTTTTGCTACGCTGGTATAGGTCATTCGTTCGTCTACCTGAACTACCGTCTCGGCGATTCTATGGCTGACCACTTCACCCTTGGAATTAATGTCCATGAAGCAGCTCAGCGCGAGGCGGTCCGTTCCCGCATTCAGAGAGCATATTCCGTTGGACAGCTTATGCGGAAGCATCGGAATTACCCGGTCGACCAGATAAACACTGGTGCCGCGCTTTAACGCCTCCTTATCCAGAACGGAGCCCTCCTTCACATAATGTGACACATCCGCAATATGCACACCCAGATGATAGATCTCTCCCTCCTTAGAAAGGGTGATCGCATCGTCTAAATCTTTCGCATCCTCTCCATCGATCGTGACTGTCTGCAGCTTCCGGATATCCAACCGCCCCTTCATTTCCCCGGGATCAATTTCCTCCGGTATCTGATTCAGAAACCGCATTACTTCCTCCGGAAATTCCACCGGAAGATCATGTTCGCGTATAATTGACATAATATCCACACCGGGATCATTTACATGACCTAAAATCTCAATTACCTTTCCCTCCGGGTTCTGAGTGCCATCGCCGAACTTCGTAAGTTTTACCACGACCTTATGCCCGCCAACCGCCCCCATCGTATGCTCCTTGGCGATAAAGATATCCCGTCCAAACTTCGGATTATCGGGACGCACAAAGCCAAAATTTTTGCTCTTTTCGAAGGTACCGACAAGCTCGGTTTTCCCTCTCTCCATAATATCAAGAATGGTGCCTTCTTTTCTTTTACCGGTTTGTTCCTCATTAATGGCAACCATGACCTTATCGCCATGCAAAGCTCCCTTGGTTGCATTCTCCGGAATGAAGATATCCTGCTCTTCCCCTTCCAGAATAACAAAGCCAAAGTTTCGCTGCGTTCCGGCAAAGGTGCCAACCTTAATATTATCTCCGGGAATGCGGTAACGCCCCTGCTGGTCCAGAATAAGCTTTCCTTCTTTTATGAACTGATCAAGCAGTTCCTTGAGATTGTTCTTCTCGCCTCTGGGAACCTGCAGAAATCCGACAAACTCTTTAAATCGTAACGGCTTATATTCTTCTCTTGAGATAAAATCCTCAAGCATAGTTCGTTTCTCTTCTAAAATTTCTTTATTTTTTTCTTTCATTTATGCACCCGCTTTTTATCAAAATTTCAATCTATGGTGTAAAGTATCCGTTTCTTTCTCTATTTTCCCCATTCTCTTACTTTCTCATGCCCTTTCTTCGGCAAAAAATATCCAGCAGCAGAAATTTATAATATACCATATATTACTTGTTTTATTCCGTATTTGCAAGCAGTTTCACTCTCTTAACCAAATACATGTTACTGTTCACACCCATCATGTATACCATGATATGATTTCGACAAATGATATCCGGTAAGGAGTATTTGCATTCGTCGGTNNCCCAGGTGTGAACAGTAACGCCGATTTACCTGGCCTCTTAACAAAAAACACCCTGATAGCTCAGAGTGTTTTTAGAATTCATATTCATTAAAAAAGATTAAGTACTACGGAAAGCACGACAAATAATACACCTAAAATCTTAGTAGCGTTATCTAATAAGCCTTCCTTTGAGCGGCCTTTATTTTTGCTCCAATAAGAATCGGAAATACCCGTTAGTGTACCGGTTAAGCCCTCTGATTTTCCTTCTTGCTTTAATACGATGACAATTAAGACAATACAAATCAGGACATATATGATTTGTACGGTAACTTTCAAAATCTCCACTGCTCACACCTCCTAAAACTACGCCTATTTTACCATACTGTAGGAATTATTTCAATTATTTTATTTTCTATTTTTTAATCAGTAGGGATTTCCCTGTCATCTCGTCCGGTTTTACCATACCCATCATTTCAATCAGCGTAGGAATAATATCGGCTAAGCGCCCGCCTTCTGCCAGCTTATAATTTTTATCATAGTTCACCAGAATAAAAGGTACCTGGTTAATCGTATGCGCCGTAAACGGTTCTCCCGTTTCATAATCCACAAGCTGTTCCGCATTCCCGTGATCCGCACAGATAAACATCTGTCCGTCAACGGATAATAAGGCTTCCACCGCTTTTCCTACGCACTCATCAACAGTCTCAATTGCTTTAATCGCCGCACTTTCGACTCCCGTATGTCCTACCATATCCGGATTCGCAAAGTTAACAATAATTACATCATATTTTAAGGATTTGATCGCCTTCACCAGATGATCCGCAACCTCATATGCACTCATCTCCGGCTGAAGATCGTAGGTTGCAACCTTCGGGGAATTAACAAGGATACGTTCCTCCCCCTCATTCGGAACTTCGACTCCGGCATTGAAGAAGAAGGTAACATGTGCATATTTTTCTGTTTCTGCAAGACGGAGCTGTGTTTTATGATTTTTCGCAAGGAATTGTCCAAAGGTATTGTTGATCGTAACCTTATGGAATGCCACTAATTTATTCGGAATGGTGATATCATACTCCGTGAAACATACATAAGTCAGATTCATGCGCTTTTCTCTGGAAAAACCATCAAAATCATCATTACAGAATGCTTTTGTGATTTCCCTCGCACGATCCGGGCGGAAGTTGAAGAAGATGATGGAATCGTTCTCCTTCACAGTTGCAACCGGCTTACCCTTCTCCATGATAACGGTTGGAATTACAAATTCATCGTATTTCTCAGCGTCATAGGAATCTTGTATCGCATTTACCGCATTCTCTGCCTGCACGCCTTCGCCATATGCAATAGCGCGATAAGCCTTCTCCACACGATCCCAGCGGTTATCCCGGTCCATCGCATAGTAGCGTCCCATTACGGAAGCGATTTTACCGACCCCGATGATTTTCATCTGCTCTCCCAGTTCCTCGATAAAGCCTTTCCCGGAGGTTGGAGCCGTATCTCTCCCGTCTAAGAAAGCATGTACATAGACGTTTGTAAGCCCTTCTGTCTTCGCTAATCGCAATAATCCGTACAAATGTGTATTATGGCTGTGAACGCCGCCATCGGATACCAATCCGTACAAGTGAAGATCGGAATGATTTCTCTTGCAATTATCAATCGCAGCCATGAATGCCGCATTCGTAAAGAAGGTACCGTCTTCAATTTCCTTCGTTATTCTCGTTAATTCCTGGTAAACAATTCTGCCGGCGCCCATATTAATATGACCGACCTCCGAATTGCCCATCTGTCCCTCCGGCAGACCGACGGCCAAACCGCTTGCATTTCCTCTTACAAAAGGATACTCTGCCATCAGCCGGTCCATGACCGGTGTATTGGCTTCTGCAATCGCATTCGCCTCTTTTTTTTCATTTAAGCCGTATCCATCTAATATCATTAAAACAGTAGGTTTTTTACTCATATCTATATGCTCCTTTTTATATCCGTTTGTGCTTCTATATTGTATCGTAAAAGCGTTATTACGTTACTCTATGTGAAAGCACCGCCAAACATATGCTTTCACGAATCCTCAGGCAGGATTATGCATCCTGCCCAAGGTAATGAAACAAAAATGTTTATTCTATTTACTTATTGTAATTTACAATTTTGCCAAAATCAGGCTTTAAGCTTGCTCCACCGACTAAGCCGCCGTCAATATCCGGCTGGGAGAAGAGCTCTGCCGCACTGGCTGCGGATACACTGCCGCCGTATTGAATACGGATGGTATCTGCGGTTCCTCTATCATAGATTTGTGCGATGCAATCACGGATCGCTTTGCAAACCTCCTGTGCTTGTGCGGAGGTTGCCACCTTACCGGTACCGATCGCCCAGATCGGTTCGTAAGCGATGACTGCTTTCTTCGCCTGCTCTGCGGTAACATTGAGGAATGCTATCTTAATCTGCTGACGGATAAAGTCAATCGTAACGCCCTGTTCTCTTTGTGTTAAGGTTTCACCGCAGCAGATGATCGGGGTAAGACCATGCTCGAATGCTTTTAACACTTTCTTATTAACGGTTTCATCGGTTTCTGCAAAATATTCTCTTCGTTCCGAATGTCCGATAATAACATATTTTACACCGATATCGGTAAGCATATTCGGAGCAATCTCCCCGGTATAAGCACCGCTTTCTTCAAAATACATATTTTCTGCACCGATTGCAATATTGGTCCCTTTTACCGTATTCATTGCCGGAATCAGAGATACTGCCGGTACACAGAACACGACATCTGCCTCTTCGGTTGCTACGAGGGGTTTTAATTCATTTAATAAAGCTACCGTCTCACTGGGAGTTTTGTTCATCTTCCAGTTGCCTGCAATAATTTTTTTACGCATAATTACCTCCTAATCATTCTAATAACCATGCCATTTCGACAACCTGCAAACTTTGTGCCGCTTTGCGGCATCTCAAAAGCCCGGAAGAACAAGGAGTAAGCACCTATGTGCGAACTTCGCAGTTCTTCCCGTGTGAAGATGTTTTTTCTTCACACTACCTGCCTTCGCCTATCGCGGAATTTATTTATCGTTTGCTGCCGCAACTCCGGGAAGCTCTTTTCCTTCCAGAAACTCTAAGGATGCTCCGCCGCCGGTAGAGATATGAGTCATCTTATCGCCATAGCCTAAGATATTAACAGCTGCGGCAGAATCTCCGCCGCCGATAATCGTTGTACCATCAATTTCCGATAATGCTTTTGCTACTGCATTCGTACCTTTTGCGAAGTTAGGGAATTCAAATACACCCATCGGTCCGTTCCATACAACGGTCTTGGCATCCTTAACCGCATCTGCATAGATCTTACAGGTCTTTTCGCCGATATCCAGGCCTTCCCAGCCCGGCTCAATCTGTCCGCGTCCCACAGTCTTAAATTCGGTATCGTTGGAAAATTCTTTGCCGACAACAGTATCAACCGGAATTAAAAGATTAACTCCTTTTTCCTTTGCCTTTGCCATCATTTCTTTCGCATAATCTAAGTAATCTTCCTCGAGTAAGGAATTACCAACCTCTTCGCCGGATGCTTTCATGAAGGTATAAGCCATACCACCGCCGATGATTAAAGTATCCACTTTATCAAGCAGGTTATTGATTACGGAAATTTTACTGGATACCTTGGAACCACCGAGAATAGCAACGAAAGGTCTCTTTGGATTATTTACTGCATTGCCAAGGAATTCGATCTCTTTCTGCATCAGATAGCCTACAACGGCAGTCTTTACATACTTGGTTACGCCAACGTTGGAGCAATGTGCTCTATGTGCTGTACCAAATGCATCGTTTACAAACACATCGCAGAGGGATGCCAGATCCTGACTAAACGTATCTATGTTCTTTGTTTCTTCTGCACGGTAACGTGTATTTTCAAGAAGTATGATATCTCCATCTTTCATAGCTGCAACCGCTGCTTTTGCATTCGGTCCAACCACCTCATCGTCCTTTGCAAATTTAACTTCCTGTCCTAATAATTCGGTAAGTCTTGCTGCTACCGGTGCCAAGGATAATTCCGGCTTCGGTTCTCCCTTTGGCTTTCCTAAATGGGAACAAAGAATGATTTTTCCGCCGTCCTTTACTAATTTCTTAATCGTAGGAAGCGCTGCTACAAGACGATTTTCATCGGTAATTTTTCCATCCTGCAGAGGAACGTTGAAATCGCAGCGAACCAATACTTTTTTTCCTTTTACATTGATATCATCAACCGTTTTTTTATTTAACATACAATTTCTCCTTTCATAGTGAAGCTATACATAGGTGATTGCGAAACTCTCAAAATGAATAAAGGTCCGGTCCAAAGAAGACCGGACCCATGATGGATCAATTAAGCATAGGAATACTATTACAATTATGCTAATTCAGCAAAGTATTTAATTGTTCTTACCATCTGACTTGTATAGGAGTTCTCGTTATCATACCAGGAAACCGTCTTAACTAAAGTCTTACCGTTCTCCAGTTCCATAACCTTGGTCTGTGTAGCGTCAAATAAAGAGCCATAAGTAATCCCTATAATATCAGAAGAAACGATCTCATCTTCTGTGTAACCATAGGAAGCGTTTGCAGCTGCTTTCATTGCAGCGTTAACTTCTTCTGCAGTTACTTCCTTGTTCACAACAGATGTTAAGATTGTTGTGGAACCTGTAGGAACCGGAACTCTCTGTGCAGCACCGTCTAATTTACCTGCTAATTCAGGAATTACAAGACCGATTGCTTTTGCAGCGCCGGTGGAGTTCGGTACAATATTCACAGCTGCAGCACGAGCTCTTCTTAAGTCACCTTTTCTATGAGGGCCATCCAGTGTCATCTGATCACCGGTGTAAGCATGGATCGTTACCATGTAAGCTTTTTCGATCGGAGCTAATTTATTTAAAGCGTCAGCCATAGGAGCTAAGCAGTTTGTTGTACAAGAAGCTGCAGAAATGATTGTATCGCTAGCTTTTAATGTATTCTCATTTACACCGAATACAATGGTTGGAAGATCTTTACCAGCCGGAGCAGAAATAACAACTTTCTTAGCACCTGCATCAATATGTGCCTGAGATTTTGCTTTTGATGTATAGAAGCCGGTGCACTCAAGTACTACGTCTACACCAAGCTCTTTCCAAGGTAACTCAGCTGCATTTGCCTTAGCATAGATAGTAATTTCCTTACCGTCTACAACGATGGAGTTCTCTTTTGCTACAACTTCTTTGCCATATCTGCCTTGAGATGAATCGTATTTTAATAAATGTGCTAACATCTTAGCGTCCGTTAAGTCGTTAATTGCTACGATCTCGTAGCCTTCTGCGCCAAACATCTGTCTGAAAGCAAGACGGCCGATACGTCCGAAACCATTAATTGCTACTTTTACTGCCATGATTAATTCCTCCTAATAAATAATATTTATAATTTACTGCCATAACGACAGCAATTAATTAAAAACATCGATGTGGATTGACAAATTTTTCTCAATCCATGTTCATTTTACCTAATTTGAAAAAAAATATCAAGGGCTTATTCAAATTTAATAAATTATGATGATTCTGTTTATTATTAATTCAGCCGTGCAACTATTTTTGTGCAATTTTAAACGGATAGATTTTTCTCTATTTTAACCCCAAAAATATTTCCAAATTCTTATCCATCTTTTGCAATTTAGACTAAAAATTTAACTCATTTTCAACATAATTCACTATATTCAAAGAATGGTCCGATATTCGTTCCAGGTTGATCAAAGCATCAATAAAGATTACCCCATTCTCCGGTGTGCATTCTCTATTGGACAAACGGTCGATATGCTCCTGCCGGAGCTTATCCTCTAAAATATCTACTTTTTTCTCTAATTTTTCTACTTCCCGGATATATTTTATTTCCTCGGTATCTCTTGCACGGATGGCATAGTCAAATGAATTGACCGCATCATTAGAGATCTCCTCCAACTCATGGTATGCTACCTCCGATAGATAGATACCATCCTTGATCTTTTCCAACGCAAGATCCGCCAGATTCTCCGCATGATCACCGACTCTTTCAATATTGGTAATCGTATAGAACAAATCATTGACAACATAATGCTGCTTCTCCGTTAAGGAGATGTTATTAATTTTGATCAGGTATTCTGTAATGATTTTCTGGTGAGCATCAATTATCTTCTCAACCTCCAGCACCTTGTTCGCCTTTTCTTTATCATTCTTAAGCAAAGCCTCTACCGCATTTCTTGCATTGTCCAATGTGATCTGTCCCATATGAACGACTTCTTTTATGGAATTGGCAACGGCAAAAGAAGGGGTTTCCAATATTCTATCATCCAGATGACTTAAGGTAACAAGAGTTTCGTCAACCGCAACTTCTTCCTTCGAATCATGAATGAAGATTCCGGATAATTTAACCAGTCCATTTGCAAACGGAAACAGAAGTATGGTATTCGACAGATTAAATACCGTATGGAAGATTGATATTTCCACACTGTTTATATTACTGTTCGCAAAAGCCGGGTTGATAATAAATACGACATACATCAGAGTACCAAAGACTATCGTGCCAATCACATTAAAGGAAAGATGAATAACCGCAGCCCGCTTTGCCGTTTTATTCGCACCAATACTGGATAGAATCGCCGTAATGCATGTCCCGATATTTTGTCCAAGTGTTATGAAAATTGCAGAACTCCAGGTCACCGAACCGGACATAGCCAATGTCTGAAGAATTCCAACCGAAGCTGAGGAGCTTTGAATAATCGCGGTTACAACTGTGCCGACCAGAATACCAAAAAGCGGATTTTTCCCAAGCACCTTGAATGCTTTGACAAAAACCGGAGAATTGCTGTATGGTTTTATAACATTGGACATAAAGTTTAACCCGACAAACAGGATTCCAAATCCCAATAGGATTTCAGCGATGTCTCTCTTCTTTTGATGCTTTGACATAATCATTATAAATGCCCCGATTGCAACTAGCACAGGAGCAAAAAAACTTGGATTAAGTATTGCACTCCATTCATTCATGGATACCAGCCATGCGGTTACCGTTGTACCGATATTGGCACCCATAATAACACCAACCGCCTGATTTAAATTCATAATACCCGCATTGACAAAACCGACAACCATGACCGTCGTTGCAGAGGAGCTCTGAATGATACCGGTAACCACAGTACCTACTAAAACTGCTACAAAACGGTTATTCGTCAGATATTCTAACAATTGTTTCATCTTATTTCCGGCGGATTTTTGCAGCCCGTCCCCCATCAAGTTCATGCCGTATAGAAACATTCCCAGCCCACCGGCAAATACAAAAATCAGCTCTAGAATTTCGATCGTACTCATATTACCTCCGTAGATTAAGTTAGATTAATATGTATAAAAAATCACATATAAATTAATATTAGCACACTCTTTACAGCAGGTAAATCTACTTTACATACATTTTACATTCATTACATACATTTTACATAGCTTTATTTATCCACAGATACATAAATCCCGGGGGGTAAAGAAATTTGCTTTACCCGTCGGGATCTATCTTTACGCAATATTTACCCTTTATTTTGAGCTTTTATCCGCATCGGAACGTTTCACTCTTTATGGGAACGTTAACGCATTCCGGAACTTCCACTCATTCCAGAGTTCCCACTCATTCCAGAACTTCCGCTCATTCCGGAACTTCCGCTCATTCCGGAACTTCCACCCATTCCTGAGCTTTGTGTAAACTCAGATTTCACTTGGCTGATCGCATCCTGCGATGCTTTCTGCGAAGGTACATAATAATTTAAGCTTTTTGCAAGATTGTATAGCTCAAACTGTGATTTTTCCGATTCATTTCTCATCTGCTGAAGTGCGCTTCGCAACTCCTGGTTTTCTGTTTGTGAAATCATATCTGCCAAAGATTTCAAATCCGCATTAATTGAATTTAATGCATCCGATACCATTGCTTTTTCTTGCATCATATAGATCGCCTCCTATTGTAAAAACTTCATAATTGTCTGCTTATTCTGGGTACAGGACTGTACCGATTCCTGGAAGAACTGCTTCACATTTTGATTGTTCGCATTCTGCGCATAACTATTGTACTTCTCTAAGCTTGATTCGCCAAATTGCAGCAGATGCCGAAGATTCTGAAGCTCCATCTCATTTAAATTTGCCATAGAAAACCCTCCTTATGTTTTGTTATACAAAAACTATTATTACAAATAAAGCATAAAGATATTCGTAGATTTTCCAAACCAATTTTAATTGAAGTGTCATAAGTCATTTTTTTGTATTAAAAAAGAGTTTGTCCCAAAACAATATCTGAGACAAACTCTTATAAAAATCTTTCTATATTTATTTATGATCTTAATTTATACTCCAATCTTATCTTATCCGCAATTAATGCTACAAATTCTGAATTCGTTGGTTTCCCTTTCCCATTGCTAACGGTATAGCCAAATAACTCATCAATTGTATCCATCTTCCCTCTGCTCCAGGCAACCTCAATTGCATGACGAATTGCTCTTTCAACTCTGCTGGGCGTTGTCTTATGACGCTTCGCTATAGAAGGATAAAGTAGCTTCGTTATGGAATTAAGCATCTCTGCATCATTCACTGACATCATGATCGCATCACGTAAGTACTGATAACCTTTAATATGTGCTGGTACACCAATTTCATGAATGATATTGGTTACATCGGATTCTAAGTTTCTTTCCATATAAGTACTCTTGTTTTCATAAGCGCTTACTCTGTGATTATCAATCAGCTTATTATGATAATCTCCCTTTAGCTGTTTAATACGGGATAAAACCACGTCGTTATCGAATGGTTTCATAATGTAGTAATTCGCTCCAAGCTCAAAAGCACTTTCTGTAACTCCCTCCTGACCGATGGCAGTTATGACAATAAAAGAAGGGTTCTTTTTGAACTCGGAATCCCTTCTTACCTTCTCCATTACGCCTAGACCGTCAAGTTTTGGCATAATCAAGTCCAATAATACAACATCCGGTTTCTTTTCTTTAATCATGTCTAAAGCATCAATACCATTTTCAGATTTACCTACTACTTCGATATCTGCATCTTCCTTAAGAATATCTTCTAGTAGATTCACCATCCTTTCATTGTCATCAACAATAGCTACGTTAATCTTACTCATTACTTCCCAACCTCCATCACATTATTCTGTTTCTTCAATTCAAATGGTTCCTTATATTGTTCCCATACGTTTCTTGAGTTCTTATGTTAGTGGGTCGTTGATATTACATTTTCGCTTTTCGTGATGTTTAATGTATAACTTTTGATTATGTGAATATATTATACATCGTCCATGATTATCCGTCAATAAATATAGCATTAGCATATTTGCCAAAATTTTGGTAGTGCTTTCCTGCCAGTTCTGTTCATATTTTACATATTTAGCTAATACTCTACAACATAACCAAAAATTCTACAGTCTTAAAATAGTTTTAATAATAGAAATATGCGCATACGTTTGTAAATATTTACCATAATGAAATTATATATAGAACTTTTCAAACAATCAATTGTTTCTTGCCGCACCATTCGACAGTGGATTTACCCATAATATGAACAGAAAAAAATAAACCACAACATTTTGTATGATTGTAAATAATTAGGAGTTATTGTGATGTTAAATCACACGATTAATCCTTATTTTTTATGACTTTTCGTCGAATGATTTTTTGTAACAATAGAAAACAAAAGACTTCCTTATTCTAAATTATTTACCATGTTTTCAATAAATGTACCATAGCCTTTCGTTGAATCCTGTATAAAGACATGCGTAACAGCGCCAATTATCTTATTATTCTGGATGATCGGGCTGCCGCTCATTCCCTGCACAATACCTCCTGTCATATCAAGAAGCCTCTCATCGGTAATTCGAATTACGATACCCTTACTATGGTTACTGTTGCTTATATCGATGCTTTCAATTTGTATATCAAATTCCTCTACCTTATCCTGTATCGTACACAGAATCTTAGCCGGACCTTTTTGCACCTCCTGCTTTAATCCGATATCAAGCGGCTCCTGCTTTAGAAGCCAATTGTAATTGTTATCGATGGTTCCAAAGATTCCCTGCAACGTATTTTGATCTATCCGTCCTATCTTATATTTCTTGCTTTGCCTTATCATGCCGATCAACTCCCCCGGCTCTCCCTCTTTCCCGCGGATGATGGACATGATATCCGCATCATAAACACTGCCTTCGGAGATATCCATTAATAATCCGGTATCAATATCCGTAATTCCATGCCCCAGTGCGCCAAAATCTCCTTTTGTTGAGGTAAAGGTCAAGGTACCGATACCCTGGGTATCGTCACGAATCCATGCTCCTATTTTATATTTTCCGTCCGTTGCCTTAACCGGTGTAACACGAACTGTAATTTTCTCTTTATTTCGTCGAACCAATAATTTAATATCATCGCCATTACTATTTTGTATCTCTTCAATTACATCTTCCTTATCTTTTACTTTTTCTCCATTGATTTCAAGGATATAATCTCCGGATTTTAATTTGTTGTTGATCGGTTCATAGTTAAGACCATCTTCACCGGTAATTCTTCCGCTTCCCAGCACCAGGATACCATCCGTTTCAACATAGATACCAATTGGGATACCACATGGGATTAATTCGATATTTTCAATAACATCCAAAGATATGTTCTTAAAATTAAATAAGCCAAAAAGCTTAAGATTGATATTATATTTCCCTGTTTTCGTAGATCCCAAAGTAAAAGGCTTCTTCATGTCAATGCTGATTTGGTTATCCGGAACCTTCAAGTCATTAACACTGATTACACCGATATCTTCCGTGACTATATTCGCCTTGATCGGCATATTAAAATCAAAACTTTCTTCTTTTCCTACTAATATTTTAATTTCATCCGGTACTTTTTTTATAATTTTAAAATATATAAATAGGACCATCCCAATTATATTAAAAATTAGTAGAAGAATCAAAACCCTTCTGTAAATCTTCTTACTCCTCATCCTTTCACCTCGTGCCCTAATTCTGTCCTTTTTATGCATAATTTTCTCTATTCCTGCACATGTATTTTGTGCATCCGAATTTGTGCCGAGAATTTCGCAGGCACAAATTTGTGGTTGAAAGTGTATTTCTTTCAACCTTCGCCTTTTTTTGTATGAATGCATTTTCGATTCATGTGTGTGCCACATATAAAAGCGCAAACCTAGCCTAGAGATGTGATAATTCTAAGGTTGATTGTAAGTATTGAAACAGAAGCAATTGCCATTCTATTTTGTAAAATCTTATCTATGCTTAACGATTTTTTATCTGTGCACATAAAAATGAATCAAAAAAGGATATACATAGTATTGTATATCCTCACATTAAGTATTCGCTTTTTTTAGTTTTTAACGCTTGAGTTTTTTTGCAGTTTCTGCCAACTCTTTCATTTCTTTTGCACTCTCCCTGACACGGTCCGTAATTTCTGCACCGCCAAGGATTCTGGATAATTCATCGATTGATTCCTCCGGATTCAATTCCTCTATCGTTGTCTGCGTCGTCATTCCATCTGTCTTCTTCTCAATAAGGTAATGCGAATCCGCCATGGCAGCAATCTGTGCCAAATGCGTAATGCATATAATCTGATGACTTCCCGCTATATTCGCAAGCTGCTCGGAAACCTTCTGCGCTGTCCTTCCGCTGATTCCGGTATCGATTTCATCAAATATCATTGTTTCAATGTCGTCCTTCTGGGCAAGCACGGATTTGATACCTAACATTATTCTGGATAATTCACCGCCGGATGCAACCTTGGATAATGGCCGCAATGCTTCCCCCGGATTGGTTGATATGATAAATTCAGCATCATCATAGCCGTTTGCCGAATAATGCTTCGTACGCTCAAATATCATCTCAAACTTAACCTCAAGAAAGTTTAAGGAAATAAGGGCTTTCTTTATCTTATCCGTCAATATCTTTGCTTGCTTTTTTCGGATCTGCGATAGCTTTTCACTCCTGTTTTTTAGCTTTGCCTCTGCATCTGCCAGAGATTTCCCCAGCTTTTGCATGTAGGCATCATAATCCTGATACTTCTCTAATTTCTTTTCGCATTCCTCGCCATAGCGGATAATCTGCTCCAGGGAACCACCATATTTGGATTTTAAATGATTAATAAAATCCAGGCGTTTTGCCACTTCGTCTAATTCTTCCTCCGGATTCTCCATATCGGAGATATACTCGGACAAATCCCGGTTAAAATCATTTAGAATATCTTCGATATCCTTCGCCTGATTTAAAAATGAGGGTATCCGATCATCATATTCCGCCAGTTTCATCAATTGCCGAAGGGCACGTCCCATTGTATCGCCTGCCGCAGAAGTTTCATACCCGGTCATTCGGTATACTGCCTGCAATCCCTCGGCAATCGTATTCGCATTGGATAATTTCTTATAGGATAACTCCAGTTCTTCGTCTTCGCCTAAGACAAGCTGGGCGCTCTTTATTTCATTTACCTCATATTCTAAAAATGAAATTTCGCGCAAACGCTTCTCTTCATCGATTCCTGCCTGATCATATTCCTTTTTTAATTTCATATAATCCTGATAGCACAGCTCCAATTCCTCTTTTAATGACCCGATCTCATCCTTTGCAAAACGATCTACAATCTCAAGATGCTTTGCCTTATTAAGAAGAGACTGGTGCTCATGCTGTCCATGGATGTCAATGAGAAGACTGGCAATCTGTGAAACTGCCGATGCAGTAACATTTTCCCCATTAATTTTTGAAATACTTCTTCCGGGCATAATTTTTCTGGAGATAATAATCATTCCATCCTCCCATGGAAGATCCATCTCCTTCATAACTCTATGCATTTCCTCGTCCTTTGTCTGAAAAACGAGCTCTACTAAAGCATAGTCTGCACCTCTTCTAAGAATATCCCTGCCTACCTTTGCACCGAGTGCCGCATTAATGGAACCGATAATAATCGACTTACCCGCGCCCGTTTCACCGGTCAGAATATTCAGGTGATCCTTAAAATAAACTTCAACTTCATCTATAATTGCAAAATTCTTGACGTGCAGACTTACTAACAATTACTATCCCTCCGCTTCTTATGCGCCTACATAAATGATTAGGATGTCATAAGTCATATCAAAACAATTAACATGAATATATATAAGTTCCTATTCAGATCAAGATCTTAAAATTACTTATGACACTCCTATCATAAATGTTCCGAAAACATATGTTCTGCATCAATTGTAGCATATTGGGACCCTAGAATCAATCTTTTCTTAACAATCTTGTAGAAAACAACGAAGAAACCTCGTTTCATTGTCAAATATGACAAATACTTTTAATACCTACCCGATCGCCTTTACGGTTATTCTGCATTTTAGCTTTCTGCCATCCACCGTTGCGGTAATCGTCGCTTTCCCGATCGCTCTGGAACTTATTCTAAGACTGCTGTTACCCACTCTTGTAATCTCCGCTACCGATGGGTTATCAATGCTCCAGTTTACCTTGGAGGAGGTTCCTTCCACGATCAGATAACTATTATAGTTCGTATACTGTTCTATGGTAAGCTCGGTAAAATTCAAACCGATTACATTCACTTCAACGACTGCTGTTTTACCGTTATCCGTCATTACGGTTATGTTGGCGGTACCTGTCGCACGAGCGGTAATACTGCCGGTCTTACGATTCACGGAGGCTACGGAAGAATTGTCACTGCTCCAGGTTATTCCGTCCGTTGAATTCACGGGGTTTAATACAACCTTAACGGTTTTTGTCTCACCGGGTACCATGGTTATCTTCTTATTCATAGCGGTGATTCCGGTTGCGGGGATACCTGCACGGATATTCACAATGCACACCGCTTTCTTGCCGCTGCCATCCTCTGCGGATGCTGAGATACTGACTTTACCGGCCTTTAATGCAGTAACGAGGCCATTTTCATCTACCATGGCAATGCTGTCATCACTGGAGGTCCAATGGATCGTATTGTAGGTAGCACTTTTTGGTGATATGGTGGCATTTAGCTTCTTGGTTTCCCCTGCCATCATCGAAATGGAGCCTTTGTCCAGCAATACCCGCTGTACCGGCTTAACCACCTCAATTTCACAGCTTGCCTCCAGCTCGGTTCCGTCCTTTGTCATTGCCTTTATCGTAGCAAAGCCATAGGAAATTCCGACCACCTTACCCTTAGAATTAACGGACGCAACCTTTGTATTACTGGAAGTCCACTTCACATTCTGACTTGCAAATTCCGGAGTTACGATAGCTTTTAACGTTACCTTATCCCCCAATCCAAGACGGTAACTTATATGATTTAATTCAATTCCTGCAGCATCTTCGTTTACCGTTACCGTACAGACTGCAGTAATCGTTTCTCCCTCAACCTTAGCAGTAATCTTAACAATACCAGGCGCCAGACCTTCCACCAAACCGTTTTTATTTACCGTTGCAATTTCCGGATTCGAGCTCACCCAGGTAATCTTTTGGTTTGTTGCATCACTTGGAGATACCGACGCATCCAGATCAAATTTATCACCAATTCGAATTGCTTTCTCTGTAAAATTCAAAATTATGTTTTCAACCGGCTCAATTACGGTTACCTTGCAAGTAACTTTTGCTCCGAATTCATCCCTTGCTGAAATCGTAACCACACCGGGCCTTTTCGCTTTCACTTTACCATAATGATCAACGGTCGCTATCTGAGTATCCGTTGATTCCCATCTCAGGTCCGTTAATTCCATATCACTGTCTTCAAAAGTTACTTTGATTTCATACTCATCACCAGTCTTTAACTGCAGCTCGGTTACATCGAACTTGTATCCTGCATCCTTTGCAGTAGTCTGATTGACCTTTATGGTACAGTAAGCACTGAGTCCATAATCCATGGATTTCACGATAACAACCGCGGTACCTTTCCCTTTTGCAGTAACCTTACCCTTGGAGTCTACATCGACTATAGATGGATTCGAGGAAGTCCATACTACTGATTTATTGGTTGCATTCAAAGGCAGGAGTACATAAGAGAGCTGTGCGGTCTCTCCGACCTTCATTGTCTTCTCCGTTTCCTCCATCGTAAGAGACATAACAGGAGTATCAATCGTAATATTACAGATTGCTTTCGCTGACGGGTTATCCACGGAGGTTGCTACAATGGAAACCTTACCTGCTGCTTTGATTGTAACTACACCATACTTATCTACCGTGGCTATTTTCTCATTGGTTGAGAACCAGGTAATCTCCTGATTCGTAGCATTCGCCGGTGTGAAGATTGGTTTCAGCTGCAGATATTTTGTTGAAAGGTCAGTAACAATATCCGTCTCGGATAATTCGATGCTTACTACCGGCTCATACACGGTAACCTGACAGTAGCCTACCACAACATTATTCTGATCAATTGCCGTTATCGTTGCACGGCCTGCTTTATTACCTGTAATTTTCACCGATGAATTATTGTACTTCGTAAGCGATACAATCCTTTCATCGGAGCTTTCCCAGTGAAGAGGCGTTATCCCATTTAATTCTGCCGGTGTAATCACCGCATCTAATACTTCCGTATCGCCGACATGTAAAACCACGGAGCTTGGATCAATTTTGATACTTGATACCGCCCGCTTTATGGTAACCTCACAGGTAACTGATTTCACAACTCCGCGATCATCCTTTAATGTTGCTGTTATAATAACAGGCTCTCCGGCCTTTGTCGGCTTTAATGCCGTAACAACCGCTTTTTTATCATTACCTTCCTCCGCCGGGGCAACAGTAGCTATGGTTTTATCCGAACTTTGCCATTCCACCGTCAGATTCTCATCCGATACGATTGCATCCAACAGCAGAGTTCCATTTTCATAGATGGTTGCCGAGGTTCTATTTAAGGCAATCTTATCAATAACGGTAACATTAATATCAAATTCCTTTGGAACAATAATATCATTCGGATAGATTGGCTTAGCCATATGCTCATTATATCGAAGCTTTAATGTCGTTTCTCCCTTTAGCATCGCTTTGTAAGAACCGTCTGCCGAATAGTATTTTAAAAGCTTCTTTGGGTTCTGATTCTCAAGGCTATCAATATCAAGAACGGAAAGAGACGGGATATTCGAGTTATCCAAAATCTTGTAGACATCATTTACCGACATCACAATATCATAGCTGTTAAAAGCAATCGGAACAATGATTCGCATAAATGCATATGGGATACCGGTTTTGTTTTCCAAACTCTTATCTGCATACGCAATAATATCATAAGCGCCCGCTTTCACAGAAGAGAAAAACAACCGGCTTCCGCCGTCGCTCGCCTTAACCTTCATCAGATCGCTGTTACTATCGGATGCTGAGGAATAGACGACCTCCCCTGTCATGGTCTTTTTTACCACCCAATGCAAATTGTTAACATTACTCGTATTGGGATCAATATAAAATTCCGATAACGGTACATTTATCGGTTCCGGATAGGAAAACACGGGATCTTCAAGGGATGTAGAATCTCCTGTTACACCCTGCCCGATGAATGCAAAACTTGGCTTTACTGCTACCTTCAGTGACTTAATCGTATCCTGATCACCATTTGCCGCTTTTACATTCACCTTCGTAAAACCTCCGCCGACAGCGGTTACTTTCCCTGCATCTACGGCGGTATTCACAGAAGCTACCAAAGCGTTGTCCGTATTCCAAAGGAATGCATCCGCATAGACAGAAGAAGGTATTGCCGTACCCACACTATCGGTATATCTTAGAGAAACCTGCTTCGTACTATCCGGATCTAATACAAGGATTCCGTCTTTTTCAAGGCCCATAGCGGCGTAATCAATTGCAAAATCTATCTTAATCTTACAGCGGTAGGTGCCAAGTATGTTTTCCGTTCCTTTTTCTTTTAATGTTGCTGTTATGGTCGAATACCCCGGTGCCTCTCTTTTTAATGTCACACTTGATTTCACAGCATCCGCTTCGATCGATACCACATCCGGAACGGAAGTTTCCCAAGTAATATCGATTTGCTCTGTGTCCGGGGCGTTATCCTCTTTATCGGCGATTCGTATCTTAACACTGGAGGAACCCAGGTCATATACGATGCCATCTGTTATTTTTTTATCATCAATCTTCATACTATATGCGGCCGGATCAAATTCCGCTGCAAAAGCTTTTTCTCCGTTGGAATATAGTATCACAGCTGCAAACAGCAGACATACAAACAGTTTTATACCAGTTCCTAACTTTTTCATAAATGAACTACCTCCCAGAAGCCTTATCTTATAGTAAACCATTCTACATCCTAATATATCGGCATAACTCATCCGATTGCTTATATATTTAAAGAAATTGTATGTGTAATATTTGGCAGATTTGTGTCATATTGGTTGCAATAGCCCCTTTGTCCTACCGGATATGATTTCGATAAATGATATCTGATAAGGAGTATNNGCGAAAGCGTCTCCGATTCGGATACATTTATCGAAATCAAAACATGGATACATGTCGGGTGTGAACAGTAACACGTTCATGATCTTTTCGGTATCACAGTGTTGACAATGTTTTATATTTTTCCTGTCGAAATCGAATCACAAAGCAGATGGAACGGAATAACCAGTCTATCGTCATTGCAATCCACACACCAAGAACTCCCAGATGGAAAACATTTACCATAATGATGCTAAAGCCGATTCTCCATACCCACATGGATATCATGGAAATCACCATCGTATATTTAACATCGTTAGCCGCCCGTAATACATTCGGTAAGGAAAACGAAGTTGGCCAGATAAAGATCGCAAGGAACGCATGATAGGTCATCAGCTGCTGTGCAAGCTCTGCCGTCTGGTCCGTCAAATTGTATAGCTTAACAATTAGAGGAATCAGAAAAATCAGGCCAATATTTAATACGATCATGATGGAATACGTGACCTTCATCAATTTACGGGTATAGTACTTCACACCGTCAAAATCTCCGGCGCCCACACATTGCCCGATCACGGTGATTAACGCTAAGCCTATTGCTGAACCGGGAAGAATCCCCAATCCGCCGATGTTACCGGCGATCGCATTGGCTGTGATTGCCGAGGTTCCGAGTCCTGCGATAATTCCCTGCACCAACAGCTTACCCACTTGAAATACGCTGTTTTCTATACCATTCGGAACACCGATCCGAAGAATCTTTTTGATCATAGGCAGATTGACCCGGAAGGAACGCAGGGTATTAACATGAATAGCATTTCTCTTACTCCGTAAAAGAATATACAATACAACTGCCGCAAAAGCCCTGGATACCAGGGTTGAAATCGCTGCTCCGGCAACCCCCATACCATATCCAAAAATCAGTATGGCATTTCCTACAATATTAATCATATTCATAATAAATGAAATAATCATAGAAACCTTGGAATTACCCATGGACCGAAACAGCGCCGCACAGGCATTGTATCCTGCCAGAAACGGAAAGGAAAGAGATGTCCAGAACATATATGTAATGGAATGTGCCATAACCTCCTGCTCCACATGGCCGAAGATCAAGGTTAAGATCGGCTTACGAAACACTAAAGCAACAAGCATAACGACGAAAGACAATGCCAAGGTTGATGCAAGCAGCTGCTCTGCTGAAGTACAGGCATTTTTCTCATCCTTACGACCGAGGTATTGCGATGTAACCACCGCTCCGCCCGTAGCCAATGCACCAAACAATCCCATCAGCAATACATTAATGCTGTCAACCAAAGAAACTCCGGAAACCGCCGCTTCACCTACGCGGGCAACCATCATACCATCTGCCATTCCAACGGTAACCGCAAGAATCTGTTCAATAATTAATGGGATGATTAGCTTAATCAAATCTTTTCTAGTAAACATGTTGTTCCCCCTCTGTTTCTATTCCTATCGAATTTAAGAGCCAAAAGCCTTCCTATAAAAATGGTCTTCTTGACTTGACGCTTAAAACCTATTATATCATGGGCAAAAGCATGCCCATGATCTTTGGCTCCGATCGCATATTGCAATCGAGCTTGCATATGCTCACTACGCTTTTATTATATCATGAACATAAAAACATGTTCATGATCTTTAGCTACGTTTTTTGTTATTGACTGGTTTGTTGAAAATAACATAAAAGGGGACTTCCCGTTTATGCAGGTTGCCCCATAAAAATCGACATTATTCACCTCTGATGTCAATTCTAACATAAAAATAATATATGTCAAGAATAGCTAAACCCGCACCAAAATACGTAATTTAATCAAAAATTCCTTCTATTCATCCAGTCGGAATCTATAGAAGGAATTTTCGTTAACTATTATCTTGTATATCTATCATATTCACTTTCTTTTTTTGGCGTTATCCCGTCTCCGATATCCGCCAGCTTCGAACTTTTCATTAAATCAATTGAATCAGTGGCTCTTGTAAAATGTTCATCATAAGATATTTTCTTCATTTTCTTTGTAAATGAATTTTTTGCTGTCTTATTTAATTTATCATCTTTTTTTGGCATACAAACCACCTCCATAACTATATTATATCATCACTATAGAAAACGTTCAATATTCGTATCATATGGGATAAATATTTTTTATATACCAATATACCAAAAATTTCACGTGGGCTTGAAAGGCTGTAACCAAAGTTATTGATTGTTTTCATAGCATGAAAAGGATATAATATGATTCATTTACAACAACTATTAAAGATTGATCTTAGGCCTTTTTCATATGCTTCCGGTTACGAGCATAATAGAATTTTGCTAAAGCGTTGAGTGGAATTTATCCCTATCAGCTCTCATGCTTTGATAACGAAACTAAGTTAATAGACTATATGAAATTGCGGATTAAGGAAGCAAAATATGGTGCTATATTCTTGGGAAATGCATGCCTATGGTCAAGTTAAAAAACCACATTAACTATTTCACTGTTTTTATATTCTACCGCCTATGGCCAACAAACGACCAACTATTGAAAATCAGTAGAAACATAAATCCATATTCCATATACTGTAACCATAGCAGGGAGGTGATAAGATGCAAATCGAAATCAAAATTGACAGTTCATGCACGGAACCCAAAATCATTGTCCTAACCAATAAGATGACGGACGAGATAAACACCATCGTCAAAAAGCTTTCTGAGGAATCACCGCAGATGTTGGCTGGCTTCCGCGAAAATACGCTTGAGATTCTGGAACAGGCGGATATTATCCGCATCTATGCTGCCGCAGGAAAAATCTTTGCTATTACTGGATGCGGGGAATATACACTGCGTCTGCGGTTGTATGAACTGGAAGACAGACTTGACAAAAACAGTTTTGTTCGGATTTCAAATTCTGAAATTATCAATCTCAAAAAGGTCAAAAACTTTGATCTGAGCTTTACTGGAACGATTTGCGTTACCTTATCAAACAGCACGGTTACTTATGTTTCAAGGCGATATGTCGCCAAAATCAAACAAGTATTGGGAATATGAGGTGATTATTATGAAAAAGAAAGTTCTTTTGCGCTGTCTGTTAGGCGCGCCAATTGGCCTTGCCATCGGCACAATAGTTACAATTATCATTTCGCTTACCGTCGGCGACGGAGTTTATTATCCTGTCGTGCCGAAACTGATCACAGATTGCGGTAATGAAATGAATGCCGTACTTTTACAAGCGGTATGCTCTCTTATTTACGGAGCTGCATGGGGCGGCGCGTCAGTGATCTGGGAAAAGGAAAACTGGAGCCTTCTTCGTCAGACGGTTACACATCTGATCGTTTGCTCAATTTCTACATTCCCTATTGCGTATTTTATGTACTGGATGAAGCACAGCGTTTCCGGCATCCTGCTTTATTTCAGTATCTTCTTTGCCATTTACCTTATTATCTGGTTATCCCAGTATTCCGCTATGAAGAAGCGTATCCAGCAGATGAACGAGAAGGTAGAAAAAAACAATTTAGGCAAATAGGCAGTATGCATAATGGTTACTGTTTACACCTGGGCAAAGTCTACAATATGATATACATGATGGGTGTGAATAGTAACGCATTATGAGCATGGTTGCTGGGCTTTATGTCGCCAGAAGAATATCAATTCGGCGCAGAAGTTGATGCAGTTACCAATGTATTTACAATTGGTGCACTGTCATTTATGTTTTTCGGGGATGACCGTGATAAAAGTTTGGAAAAGTGGAATGCCGGTAAATCCTTATATGATGTTACCAAGCATGCCATCCGTCCGGAACGGAATAAACGATATCAAAGCATTGATGAATTCATATCTTACTGGAATATAGCCATGAAAAACTGATAATTTAGAGTAAAAACAAAGCTGCTGTTTTTAGCAAATTACAGCAGCTTTGTCAGCAGTAATGAGCTGTAAGCTTCCCTATTATTAATTTAATGCGTTTATTAATGTAATATTATTTCAGTAGCTTGTAATAGCCCTTTCTGATAGCTTTCTCGTCTTACAATCAAACAAAAACTCTTTTAGAACTTCCTCTAAATACGTAAAAAATATCCCTCCAGCATATCTGTCGGTTATGATATACCAGGGGATAGATGTATATTAGATTTTACTATATTCCTACTGTCCCAACTTACTCATCCCAGTTATGGTACACTTCCTGAACATCATCGTCCTCATCAAGAAGGTCAAGAATTCTCTGCATGTTTTTAATGTCCTGTTCCTCCGAAAGCTCCACCCAGGTCTGAGGCAGCATCGTAACCTCCGCCTGTGCCATAGGAATGTCGGCTTTTTCAAGACTTTCTCTTACACTGCGAAACGTCTCCGGATCGGTAAGAATCTCAAAACTGTCTTCCTCTTCTGCGAAGTCCTCTGCACCGGCATCAAGTGCAAGCAGCATCAAATCATCCGCCGTTCCGTCATATTCCTCTTTATCCACAAGAATCTGACCCTTTTTATCAAATTGAAACGATACGCAGCCTTGGGTTCCGACATTACCGTTTCCTTTGGTGAACGCATTACGAATGTTTGCCGCCGTTCTGTTTTTATTATCTGTAAGAGCATCTACAATGATTGCGATTCCGCTTGGACCATAGCCTTCATAGGTAACTGCCTCATAATTAACCGCATTCGCATCACCGAATGCTTTTTTAATACTTCGGTCAATGGTGTCATTGGGCATATTATTCGCTTTTGCTTTTGCAATAACATCTTTTAGAGTGCTGTTATTATTCGGATCCGGTCCGCCTTCCTTTACGGCAACCGCAATTTCACGCCCCATTTTTGTAAAAATCTTACCTTTCACCGCATCATTTTTTTCTTTCTTATGTTTAATATTCGCAAATTTTGAATGTCCTGACATTTTGCAATCTCCTTATCCAAATCTATTCCTGCCTGAATACGCAAATTATGGCAACAAAAATCACCGGTGCTACCGGCTCCATGTTGTCCCTTCTTACTAGATATCCGTTTAATTTACCTTTTATCATTGTAGCACTGTTTTACCTATCAAGCAAGTCAAATATCCCCAATAACTGTTAATACCTTTCCTATTCTCCTATTTCTTTTGGGCCGGCCATTATTCTATCGTATTAATAATCTTACTAAGCTTCTCCATAACGGAAACGGTTTCTTCTTTCGACCGGATCGCACACATGATCGTATCATCACCGGCAATACATCCGACAATACTGCTGATCTGAAGCGCATCTAAGGCTGCAGCGACCGCCATCGCCATTCCGGAAATTGTCTTTATAACTAAGATATTCTGAGCCATTTCCATAGAAACGAAGCCTTCCCGTAATACACGGGCATATTTTTCACTCAGCCCCGGTTCGGTTTGCTGAAGAACAATATATTTCTGTCTTCCATCATCCAGTGCGATCTTGCTAAGCTTAAGTTCTCTGATATCCCTGGACACCGTTGCCTGCGTCACATTGTATCCGTCCCGCATCAAACGTTCTGCCAGCTCTTCCTGCGTCTCAATATCATATTTATTGATTAATTCGATAATCTTAGCCTGCCTGCTGATTTTCATACTCACACCAGTGCCTTTCCAATTTTTTTCATTCTCAAATCACTTTATTGCTTAATTTTGACTGAAGGATTTCGTAAATACCGGTATGATTCAATTGAATCAATTTCGTATCGTACTGAGCCTTCTTTATATAAATGACGTCATCCGTACCGAGTTCAATCTCTTTATTTCCATCAAAAGAAGCAATTGCTTCCGCATCCTGCGTCTTTTTACTTTTTCCAACGACCACCTTAACCGTATCCTCCGCAGATACAACAAGGCTTCTCGGGCTGAGGGAATGCGGGCAGATCGGAGTAATCACCATGACATTTGCCTGCGATATTACGATCGGACCTCCGGCAGATAAGTTATATGCGGTGGAACCCGTTGGTGTAGAAATAATAACACCGTCTCCGCGGAAATTGTCAACAAGCTGATCATTCACATAAATTCTAAGACTTATAATTCGGGATAAGCCTTTCCTTGTAATGACAATGTCATTGAGTGCATTGTCGGTATTTTCCGTCGTTTTTATGGAATCCGAATTACTGTATTTCACTTCACCGTTTATCATCAAACGGCTTTCCACATGATAATCATCCTGAAACAAGCAATCCAGTGCCTCCGCAATATGATGCTCCTCAATTTCAGCAAGAAAACCGATCGTACCCAGATTAACTCCAAGGATCGGGATATCATAGGTTATCAAATCATTGGCGGTCTTAATAATTGTGCCGTCACCACCTAATACAATTGCACATTCGATATCTTCCGGAATATCCTGCGGAATAGTTCTTTCCAGAATCGAAGATATCCGGAATAAAGTTGCCTGTTTTCCAGCTTTGTGAATATAAGATTCGATCTTCCTTGTTAAGGATAAATCATTATCTTTCTCTGTATTGGTTATTATTAAAAAACGATTCATTCTGTCAACTACTCTCCCAAATTGCACTGTATATCATTGTATAGTGTATCATTGCACTGTGTATCAATTGCACTGTGTATCCTATGAAATCTTCACACACTGTCTAAGTTTATCATAGAATTCCATTAATTTCAAGACATCTTGCTTATATTTAAGCATAATATGATACTTTGTCAGAATAATTATGCAATAATAGTAAAAGCCTGGTTTACTTTCCAGCATCCTCCAAAAAATGTCTATGGGCTTCTTCTACCGTACGATTTATTTTGGCTTCTTCGATCGGTATTCCGGCAATAGGTTCCTCGTTCTCATCGAAGTGCAAATACTTTTTCAGGTATAATAAATATTCAATATTGCCCTCCGGTCCCCGGATCGGAGAAAAGTCCAGATCCAGGCAGTCAAATCCAATGGAAACCGCATAGCTGACTACCTGCGTGATAACTTCGATATGAACCTTCGGATCCCGGACCACCCCTTTTTTGCCGACCTGCTCTCTGCCCGCCTCAAACTGAGGCTTAACCAGGCAGACTACCTCACCCTCCGTATCTAATAGGTTTCTAACCGGCAGCAAAACTTTGGTCAAAGAAATAAAAGCCACATCAATCGATGCAAATGCGATCGTATCTTCGATCTGCTCCGGCGTCAGATAACGGATGTTGGTTTTCTCCATGGATATCACCCGCTCATCCTGCCGCAGCTTCCAGGCAAGCTGATTCGTTCCGACATCGACAGCATATACCTTCGCGGCACCATTCTGCAGCATGCAGTCCGTAAAGCCGCCGGTAGAGGACCCGACATCCATACATATCTTTCCATCCAAAGAAATCCGATACCCATCTATGGCTTTCTCCAGCTTCAGACCGCCTCTGCTGACATACTTTAGAGGCGACCCCTTTATTTCAATCTGCACATCCTCGCGAAAAGCACTTCCGGCCTTATCCTCTCTCTGCCCGTTTACAAATACATCCCCGGACATGATAATTGCCTTTGCCTTCTCCCTGGATTCCGCCAGATTACGGTTAACCAATAGAACATCTAATCTTTCCTTCATTTTTTACCTCGTTCCTGCGTGTTTTTTACGCATAATGGAGTTTGTGGATGCAGCGTGAAGATGTTTTTCCTTCACGCTAACCTCAATAATTTCCTACGCAGCTTTACTTCACGTCCCTTTATATACCAAGCTCTTCCATCCTCTTAAGGATACCTTCCGAATCAATTCCATATCTATGCTGCAGTTCTCCCACTCCCCCATGCTCTATAAATTCATTCGGGAGCGAGATGTTGATATGCCGGACCTTTTTCTGCTTATCACAAAGATAATCCGAAACCTTCTGACCGTAGCCGCCATCCCTGACATTCTCCTCCAGGGTAAGAAGCACCGAATGCTGCTCTGCCAGGCGTTCCAGCATATCTTTATCCAGCGGAGATACGAATCTGGCATTTACCAGGGTAATCTTCCTCCCTTTTTCCAGCAGATGCTCTGCGATTTCCTCGCCGATCTTTACCATACTTCCGACTGCAAGAATCGCGATATCCTCACCTTCATATATCATTTCGCTTTTTCCATACTGTATCGGAGCCCGGAACTCTCCTAATCCCTTATAAGCATCTCCCTTCGGATAACGGATTGCAACCGGTCCCGGATAGGCGATCGCATATCCAAGCATATCCTCCAGTTCATACTGGTTCTTCGGTGCCATGACTACAAGATTTGGAATATGAGACAGGAAGGATAGATCAAAAATACCCTGATGTGTTTTGCCATCCCTTCCCGATATACCGGCCCGGTCGATTGCAAATACAACCGGAAGATTATTGATGCAGACATCGTGAATGATCTGATCGTAGGCTCTCTGCANNTGTTCCGCTATCCCCACATCAATGAAACGCTCCGGAAATTGTTTCTTAAACTGTGATAACCCGGTTCCGTACGGCATGGCTGCCGTAATCGCAACCACTTTGTCATTGGCTTCGCCATATCTTACCAGTGCGTTCGAGAAGACTTTCGTATAGGAAATCCCCGTGCTCTCCCGGTTTAACTGTCCGCTCGGTATTTGAAAGGTTCCGACACTATGGAACCGGCTCGGATATTTTTCCGCACACCGGTATCCCTTCCCCTTCTTCGTGACCACATGAATTACTACGGCTTTTTTCACCCGGGAGGCTGTTTCCAGAGCCGTAAGGACCTGCGATATATTATGACCGTCAATCGGTCCGATATAAGTCAGTCCGATATCCTCAAAGAACATGCTGGGAAGCATAAAATATTTGATCGTATCCTTGGAGCGTTTTAATTTATCTACAATTGCTTTTCCAACGCCGGGCATCTGCGTCAGGGCATTTTCCATGTTCTCTTTAAAATTCGTATATTTTGAGTTGGTTCTGAGCTTGGCAAGATAGTTAGCCAAACCGCCTACATTCTCCGAGATCGACATATTATTATCATTTAATACAATAATCATATTGGATTTTAATCGTCCCGCATTGTTCAAGGCTTCCAAAGCCATACCGCCGGTTAAGGCTCCGTCCCCCAGTACAGCCACGATCTTCTGCTGGTCAGCATTCAGATCCCGCGCTTTAACCAGTCCTAAAGCCGCAGAGATTGCGGTAGAGCTATGGCCGGTATCAAAAGAATCACAGATGCTTTCTTCATATCTTGGAAAGCCGCTTAATCCATCGAGCTGCCGCAGAGTCGGGAACAAATCCTTACGACCGGTCAGTATCTTATGCGTATAAGCCTGATGCCCGACATCCCAGACCAGCTTGTCCTTCGGCAGATCCAGGAACAAATGGAGTGCCATGGTCAGTTCCACAACCCCCAGGTTAGAGGACAGATGTCCTCCGGTTGTACTGATATTCCGAATCAGAAATTCACGTATTTCTTCCGCCAGCCTGTTATAATCCTGTGGTTTGATTTTCTTAATATCATTCGCTTTATTTATATTATCCAATAGTCTTGGCAAGTCTCTTTCACCTCATTTTTACAAGCGGATTCTGTTTCTTCAAGTTAACGAGCGCAAATCTACGGCTACTTGAAGCAGAAATCTTCTAATTTGTTTCACATTTGCTTGCTTTGCATCCCGTTTTTATCCGCAGCTTAATTAAGTCTTAATTTTCTCTGGCAATTAATCTTCTAATTAGTTCTTTTAAATATGCATTTTCAAGGCCCAGAGAATCAAAAGCCTGTAAGGCTCTTTCCGAAATTCTCTCCACTTCAAGACTTGCTCTATTTAAATCCATTATTGTCACATACGTAGCTTTTTCATTTTTCTCATCGCTGTGTACCGGCTTTCCGAGGACCTCCTGTGAACTGGTAACATCCAGGATATCATCCCTAATTTGAAAGGCAAAGCCAATGTCTGCAGCTATGCTTTCCGTCTTTTTCACTTCCTCTGCTCCGGCTCCGGCAAGAATTGCCCCGATCATCATAGATGCTTCCATTAATGCCCCGGTCTTAAGATGATAGATAAACTCCAGCCGGTTTTGATCCACACCGTCCGCATCCTCCCGGACATCCACCACCTGGCCGCCGATCATGCCATGGATACCAGCTTTTCTGCCCAACACCGCAAGGGCTTCTGCTACTCTCTTATATAGAATAAGTTCTTCCATTTCCGTCGGTGCCTGAATTGCCTGAAATGCTTTCGCCGCCGTCTCAAAGGCATAGTTTAGCAAGCCGTCTCCTGCAAGGATTGCCATTGCCTCCCCATAGACGACATGCGTTGTCTTTCTCCCCCTGCGGTACTCGTCGTTATCCATTGCCGGAAGATCATCGTGCACCAGGGAATAGGTGTGTATCATCTCTATAGCAGACATAAAGGGTTCTAGCAGTTCCCTGTGACATCCTCCAAACAAGCGGAAGGTCTCCTCCATCAGCATTGGTCTTAGCCGCTTTCCTCCCGCAAGAATACTATAATTCATCGCTTCCATTACAATCTTTTGATAGCCTTCCTGCTCCGGAAGGTAAGCCTGAATTATTTCTTCGATTTTTCTTACCCGTTCATTTCTCTCGATATCAAAGTTCATCCGGTTCACCATTTTCACCTAATATAATCAGTTCCTTTTCCACCTTATCAATGGAATCATTGCACAGCTTAAGCAGCTTCATGCCCTCTTGGTATAGGGCAAAGGAATCCTCTAAGCTAACCTCGGGTCTTTCTAATCCGGCCAAGATCTGATCCAGTCGTTCAAATGATTCTTCCAGTTTCATTTGGTTCTCCGCCATTTTATACCTCCAAATTATAAATTATCTTTGCTTCTATTTCCCTCTTGCTATCTCCTGCCGTTCTTCCACTCTGGCCTTAATGTCACCGTCCAGCAGGGATATGGTTACAATCTCGTTCTCTTTTACCTTCTTAACACTTTGTACCGGCTGGTTATCCTCACCAACAACCAGTGCATAGCCTTGGCTCAGTTTCGACAGCGGCGACAATGCCTCAAGCTTTGTGATATATAGTTCAAGCCGATGCCTTTTCTCCTTCAAGTTCAGGCTCATTCTCTGCAGCAGCTTCTGTTCCGTTTCCATCAGATATTGTCTCTTTTGCTTGATCTGATACATCGGACTGACATAATACAGACGAAGTTTCATTTCCTTAATTCTTGTCCGGTTATATGTAATTTTATACATTAAATCCTTATTCAGCTTGCAGCCGTACTCCTTCACCGTATTCAGAAAAGCCAGGTAATCATT
>DOWG01000301.1:5127-6304 GCA_003519685.1 Lachnospiraceae bacterium | reverse complement strand
ACCCCCATCTCATTGGCAATGATTCCTGCCAGGGTCGTCTTACCAAGTCCGGGCGGTCCAAAGAAGAGAACATGATCCAAGGATTCCTTACGCTGTTTTGCAGCTTCAATATAAACCTTAAGGTTATTTTTCACCTTGCTCTGACCGATATAGTCATCCAGCATCTGCGGACGCAGGGTGTTTTCTATCCCCTTATCCTCATCTGTTAAATCCGTTGTTATCATTCGCTTTGCCATTCTATTCTCCATTATTCTAAAACCTACTCTTTACTACTCATAACTAGGATCTTATATATATTCATTTGGCTGCCTTTCCTTCCTTGGCATGTTCTCCACCACGCCTCAAAGCCGTCAGCCGGTCTTAGCCAACCTGAATATATATGCGATCCTATTCATGTTTATGGTTTTTATATGACTTAGGACACCTCAATCAACATTACATTACTCTGATAGGAGTGTCATAAGTCTGTTTCTCGCTCTTATAATTTCTTTAGACACATCTTTAATATATCCTCCGAGGTCATATCCTCCGTAATTGGAACCTGGTTGACCATCTTTAAACTCTCAGATGCAGAGTATCCCAAAACCGTAAGGGCCTGAACAGTCTCCTCTTTCTTACCTGCAATCCCGCTTAATTCTGCTGTTTGGGATTGATTCTGCAATCTTTGTTCAAAGGCTGTTTCCAGTGTAAATTTATCTTTTAATTCAAGGATTAATTTAGCAGCTGTTTTTTTACCAATTCCGGGTGCCTTCGATAGCGTCTTGGTATCCTCCGCCAGGACAGCAAAACGCAGCTCATCTGCTGAGATCCCGGAAAGTATTCCCAAGGCACCCTTTGGCCCGATACCGTTCACTGTAATTAACAGCTTAAATATTTCCAGGTCATCCTTCGTCAAAAAACCAAAGAAACTGATTGCATCCTCTCTTACGTGCAGATAAGTATATAGCTTTATCGAACTGCCTGCGGGGGGAAGTTCATAGATCGCAGAAGTTGGAAGGAATACATCGTATCCGATATTACCAACCTCAACCACCACGTAATTTTCCTTGATCTCCGCCAGCTCTCCCTTTAAATAACTAATCATTTGTAGCCTCATTTCCTATATTATTTGCAGTTAATTGCACCACTCCCAGAATCCGTTGTTACTGTTCACACCCAGGCAAAGTCTATCCTATGA
>DOWG01000301.1:0-5099 GCA_003519685.1 Lachnospiraceae bacterium | reverse complement strand
TATACATGTCGGGTGTGAATAGTAACAATCTACTTAATCATCCATCTGCTCGAAATATCCTTTGGAGATATTCAGCCTGCCTTCGTTTAAATACTTTAATACCTCATAAGCGGTAATTCCCAATGCCTCCGAGATCTGAATCGCATTACTGTTCGGATATTCCCGCAGATAAGATTCAATATCGTCAAAATGATCCTGATCCAGCTGTCTGCAATCCGGACAGGTCAAGGTTCGAAATTTGGATTTAAATACTTTAAAGCAGTGCTTACATACATTGGTGTACATCGGCAGCTCCTTTCCTACATCAGGGTGGAAAATAAATTTAAAACCATCTGATATACCTTCATCGTGAGCGGTCTGTTCTTCCATTCCTCGTACGTTACTTCACGACACTGTTCCATCGTTTTCACAAGATCCTGACGGACGATATCGACAAACTCACGATTGCAGACCCATACCCCGCATTCATAATGCAGATGAAAACTACGATAATCCATATTAATCGTGCCAATGATTCCCGTATCTTCTGTAATAATTGTCTTGGCATGGATAAATCCGGGTGTGTATTCAAATATTCTCACCCCGCCGGCAAGCAGACGGCCGTAATTGTATTCTGTGAGCAGCTTTACGTTCTTCTTATCCGGAATATACGGTGTAATGATCCGTACATCGATTCCGCTGCTGGCTGCGGTAATCAAAGCCTCACGCATATCATCTTCAATTATAAGGTAAGGTGTCGTGATATACAATATCTTCTTAGCATAATAGATCATCTGTTTGTAGATACTCTCAATCGGATTCTTCGGATTGTTCGCCGGTCCGTCGGAAATCACCTGGCAGAACACATCATTTTCTTCGAACTGCCTGGTCGGACGGTATCGGTCATAATCGACCGTATCCCCATCGGAAGAGCTAACCTCCCACATCTGAAGAAAGGTTACCGTCAGCCCCCAGACAGCGTCTCCTTCCACCTTGATCGCATTATCCTTCCATACACCGAATCTTTGAACCCGATTAACGTATTCATCTGCCAGATTCATCCCGCCGGTAAATCCAACATTTCCGTCAATTACAATGATCTTCTGATGGGTACGATAGTTCATATATAGTTTATCGGTATATTTGTGAATCGGATTAAATACCCGAACCTCGATTCCCTCATTTTCCAGATCGCTTTTGAACTTCTTCGGCGTACGAAGAATCGCTCCAAAATCATCGTACAGAAACATCACCTTAACTCCTTGCTTCCTTTTCTTAAGAATGAGGGCATGAAGCTGGTCCCACAGGACTCCTTCCCCAACGATAAAGAAATTAATCAGAACAAAACTCTGCGCCTTTTCAATCTCTTCAAAAATCGCATCAAAAGTGTCCTCTCCCATAGGATAATATGCCACATTATTGTTCTTATAAAGCGGAAATCCATTGTACTCTAAGTATCTGGTCATTCTGCTCTTGGTCGGATATTTCTCCATGAAGCTCTGGATGGTCTCCGGATTATATTCATAATGGCTTAAACCATGCTGTAGTTTTTCCATTACTCTTTTCTCAATCTTTTTCCCCCGCTGGTTCCCCCAGAGCACAAACATAATATGCCCCGTAATCGGAAATGCCGCAATAATGCAGATCCAGCTTATCTTATAGGAAGCATTCCGGTTATCATTAACAAGACCTATGATAATAATGATACTCAGTACCTGTATAAAGGAATAAATATATACCGTAAAGCCTCTTAGCTTATAGGATAAATATAGAATCATGGCAAATTGTAATAAAACCAGGAGTCCAACAATAGCCGCCCGCAGGAATCCGCTTACGTAACTTTGAATTCTACCGGTAACTTCTACCTTAATGTCTTTTATCTCCTTATTCAATGCGCGTACTCCTTTCCCCTTTATCTTTTCCTTAATATCCTTTAGAGCAGCTTCACGATTCCCAACTTTTAAGGAGGGGAAAGCCTTGATCAATCTGATATGTATCTTCTTGGCTTTCAATTCTTGATAGCGATGTAAGAATTCTCCCATTCTCGCATCAAATTCCGGCATATAGGCTTGATATACCTTGGAGTGGTGCATCCTTACATCCAGGGTTTCCTTCACCTCGGTAAACATTCCGGTAAGCCGAAGTCCGCTAAGCTTCTTCTTCCATTCTTCCTTCGTTTCATACAATTTCATTGATACAAGATATTCCTGCATATCCCGACGGAGCTTCTGTGCTTTTGCAAGCAGCTGGTCGAATTTGACGGTGTAAACAGTCGTAACAATAATATCTGTAAGAAAGATAGGAATTATCACATAACCTGCGATTTCCCCCATTTTTCTCGGGATTTTCAGAATGATATAATTGATCCCCGGCTGGATAACATTCAATAAAAGAATTGCCATCGCACCCCATAAAAGAGAGGCTTCCAGGCAGATCCTTCCATTCAGATGAAAACGATAACGCGTATAATCCCACCACCGCATATGAAAGATTTTTTCCATAACCCATGAGGTTATGTATTCCAGCACCGTAGCAAGCAGTGCTCCTCCGAAAAATACCAATAACCACTGCTCACGGTAATCCCAGAAGAAAAGATAGATAAGCAGTGCGCCGCCGCCATAGAGCGGAATCACAGGTCCATTTAAGAACCCCCGGTTTACCCATGATTTTTTTTTGATGGATACAAAGCAGCTTTCATAGATCCATCCGATAAAACCGTAGAGAAAGAAAATATAAAATAATTGATAAAACTCTTTTTTAAATAAAATTATATTCCACATAATATCCAGTCCCCTTTAGCGTTACTCCATAGTGAATATTCTATCATAACAAGTCGGATTTTCAAAGCTTCGATTGCGAATGTAATAGTTTCTTAAAGATTGATTGTTATTGTTCACGTGTCATAAAGATAAAATGTTTTGAGATTATGTTGCGAATATGATAGAATTGCCATAGAAAATGACTGAAACTTATAGGCAGGATAACAGTTGAAAGGAGACGAATACCCACCGATGATAACAAGACAACTTCCAATGGATCTTGATCTGCAGTATCCATTTACATATGACAGGACAAAAATTCTCTTTTTTGATATCGAAACAACCGGCTTTTCACCAGAGACCACTTATCTCTATTTGATCGGCTGTATCTATTATAAAGATTCCTCCTTTCAATTGATCCAATGGTTTTCGGAAGGGATTGACGAGGAGGCTTGTGTTATCCAAGCCTTTTTTGAGTTTTCCAAAAACTATGAAGCACTAATTCATTTTAATGGTTCCGGATTTGATATTCCCTATCTTCTCCGGAAATGCTTCTTATTAAAGCTTCCGTATGCCTTTGATTATCTTCAGGGAATCGACCTTTATAAAAAAATATATCCGTATCGTAAGATACTAAGATTGCCAAACTGCAAGCAAAAAACCATCGAAGCCTTTCTGCATATCAGCCGCAAGGATACTTTGGACGGCGGTGACTTGATCGAGGTGTATCAGGCTTTCTTGGGAAAGAGACGCTATGAGATCTTAAAAAGGAAGCACCGGCACCTAACTTCTGATGAAAGACTTCCGGCCAATCCTTCTTCCTCCAACGCTATGCCTTCCGAATCAGAGACGCTGTTGCAGCAGATTCTGCTCCATAATGAGGATGATATAAAGGGGTTGGTTCAGATATGCCCTATTCTATATTATGCGGATCTGTTTGAGAAGCCGATTCGAATACAGAAGGCTAATATTAAAGGAACGGCTCTTATCATTGAATTTGAGCTGGTTACGGCACTGCCGGTTCCGATTCAATATAGCACCGATATCGTTTGTTTTACTGCGCAGGAAACGCAAGCAGCCCTGTCTATCGAATTGTTTGAAGGGGAGCTAAAATATTTCTATGAGAATTATAAAGACTATTACTATCTGCCGGCGGAGGACCGGGCAATTCATAAAAGTCTCGCCGCTTTTGTTGATAAAGATTATCGCCAGAAGGCCAAGCCAGCTACCTGCTATACGAGAAAGAAGGGGATTTTTGTACCGCAATACGAACCTGTGATTACCCCTTACTTTCAGCAGAAGTATTCCGATAAAATTTCCTTCCTGGAGATTCATACCGATTTTCTGCTGCAGGAGGAGAACCTGGAGCGGTATGTTCATCATATCCTGTCCCATATGATGAAAGGTTAGTTGATTTGTTAGGAAAGCTTTTGACCCTCAAAGCATAGTTCTCGTTGAAAAAGACCTTCCGGAATTCCGGAAGGTCTTAATTTTATTTTTCGCTATCTTGCGTAAGGATCTCTTTCTTGTTATAAGACCCACATGCTTTACACACTCTATGAGGAACCATAAGCTCTCCACACTTACTGCATTTTACTAAGTTTGGAGCTGTCATTTTCCAGTTTGCTCTACGGCTGTCTCTTCTAGCTTTTGATGATTTGTTCTTTGGACAGATAGACATTATCACACCTCCTTAAAATTGTTAAAGATATCTCGGATTCTTGCCATTCGGGGATCGTATTCTGTAGTGTCACAATCACAACTTCCCTCATTCAGGTTTTTTCCGCAATTCTTACAAATTCCTTTACAATCTTCCCTGCACAAAAGCTTCATCGGAAAACCAATTAAAATTTCATCATAAATCAAAGTGTCCACATTAAGATCGTATCCAACAATATAATTGGTTTCATCCAGATCCTGTGCACGCTCTTCTTCTGTTAAATTAAAATCAATCTCCTTAGAAAATTGAATTTCCATAGGATACGCAATTTTCTTCAAGCATCTGCTGCAGTTTAACATTAGAGAAACCTTCGTATCAGCTTCAATCATAACCTTCCTGTTGCCAAGATTTGTTATGGTAAGATTGACCGGATCCTTCCGAATAAATTCGTAGGAATTTCCCTGAAATTCAAAGGTATCCATTTCAATTGGAGCACTGATATTTTCTACTTTATCTGTCGTATTCATTATTTCTGACAAAGATATAAGCATTGTATTTTCTCCGAATATGCAACATATTTATATTTCAATTCCTTTGCGCACTTCTTGTATTATACCCACTGTGCTATTATTTGTCAACGAAAAAATAAAACACAGCCATATTATCGTTACTATTAAATTACTGTTCACACCCGGCATGTA
>DOWG01000256.1 GCA_003519685.1 Lachnospiraceae bacterium | reverse complement strand
CCCTCCCAATCAAAGCCTCCATCCGGAAGCAGATCCACCTGGGAGTAAGTAATTCCGTACTCTGCCAGAGAACCGCGGGATTCGGTGATTCCGATCACACCCTCTAAGGTATCGTATGGTTTGCCGACCGGTGACAATAGCTCATCCCCGGGCCGCAGATTTCCCGCCAGGGCTACGGTCAAGGCATGGGTGCCGCTCATTAATTGCGGACGTACAAGGGCATCCTCTGCGTGAAAAATATCGGCATATACCTTTTCCAAGGTATCTCTGCCGATATCATTATACCCATACCCTGTTGTCGCTGCAAAATGAATATCACTCAAACGATTGTCCTGCATTGCTTTTAAAACCTTCAGCTGATTAAATTCTGCGATGCGATCGATTTTCGCGAAACGTTCCTTTAAATTATTTTCTATCTCCTGAGAATAATCCAATATTTTCTTGTCTATTCCCAGCGTTCTATAGACGCTGTTTAACTCTTTGGTAAGCACAATGATCCTCCTGGTTAACATAATATTGTTATGTCTTAAATATTTAGTTTGTTATTTATACTATATTCTTCTCTTTCAAAAATTTCAACATATGGGATAAGATTTCCATATCATTCCTAAAATCATCCTTGTTGATCCAGATGATCTCGTTTTCCCTTTTAAACCAGGTTATCTGACGCTTGGCATAATGACGGGTCTCTTTTTTAATTAAATCAACGGCATTCTCCAGGGTACCCTCCCCTTCCAGAAATGCTAACAACTCTTTATAGCCCAATCCCTGCATAGATACCATATCCTTAGTATACCCACGTTCGGCTAAGTCTTTCACCTCTTCCAGAAGGCCGTTCTGCATCATTTGGTCTACCCGCAGATTAATTCCTTCGTATAACTTGGCGCGATTTTTATTTAACACGAAATAGCAGTATTGATAAGGGGAGTTTTTCTTCCTCTGCTCCGCATTATGATCGGAGATCTTCTCCCCAGTCAATTTATGATATTCCAATGCACGGATCACCCGTTTTATGTTATTGGGATGGACCTTTTCGGCGCTTTTGGGATCCACCTGCTTAAGAAGTGCATGAAGGTACTCCGCTCCCTTCTCCTTTACTGTCTGTTCTAACTCCTGCCGATAGGATGGATTGATATCATTTTCCGTAAAATCAATATCATAAAGTACTGCTTGAATATAAAAGCCGGTTCCGCCGACAAAAATTGGAATCTTCCCTCTGCTTTGAATATCTTCTATATATTTTTTGGCGTATTGCTGAAATTTAACGACATTAAATTCTTCATCAGGAGCAAATGCATCAATCAGGTAATGCGGTATTCCCTGCATTTCTTCCGGGGTAATTTTTGCCGTTCCGATATCCATATATCGATATACCTGCATAGAATCGGCCGATATAATTTCACCATCCACCGTTTTTGCAAGCTGAATGGATAATGCTGTTTTTCCTACCGAGGTCGGCCCGGTAAGAATGATCAATGGATTATTCGCCATAATAATCATGCCTTTCTTCAAAGCCTGCAAACTTTGGCCGCAGGCACACTAACGCCCATGCTTTCTGAGGAAGCTTCTGTGAAGCATCTATCTATACGATACGTTTGAATTTCTTCTCTAACTCATACCGGCTCATGGATATGATGACGGGACGACCGTGAGGGCAATGATAAGGATCTTCCAAGGTCAAAAGCTCCTGTATTAATGCGGATGCTTCCTCAAAGGAGAAGGCATGATTTGCCTTTACCGCAGCCTTACAAGAAAGGGAAGCAATTCTTTCCAGCACAGATTCGGCGCCAAGCGTATTGCTTCCCAAGTCATCCGTTAATTCATCAATAAATTCTAATAACAGCTCCTTCTCGGATAAGCCGTATAGATTGGCCGGTACGCCGCGAACGGATATCTCATTGCCGCCGAAGGGCTCAAACTCATACCCAATTTGGTTTAATTGCTCCTTATGCTTTTTCAGAACTTCCTGCTCCATCAGGGTAAGCGATAATACAATCGGGGGCATTAACATCTGGGAAGTATAGGTCTTTTCCTTAGCTGCGGTCATAATTCGTTCATACAGCACCTTCTCATGAGCGGCATGCTGGTCAATAATAAAAAGTTCCTTCTTATACTCAACCAGCCAAAAAGTTGAAAATACCTGTCCGATAATCCGATGCTCGTCAAAGGCTTCCCTGGAAAGAAACGGTGCGGCATCTGCTGCTGCACCATCCTCGAATAATTGCATCTGCTCTGCTGTCTCGACCGGAACCGGATTCGGAATATTCTTATCCATTCCGTACTGCTTCTCTGTAGGAGGAATAGAACCATCCGTTGTCTGCATGGCTGCATCCATATTGGGAATTGAAAAATTCCCTGTCTGCATGTGCACATCTGCATTCGAATGCAACCGTATATTCGATTGCTCCGACTCCGAATTACCGGAATACGAACCGGATTCTTCCTTTACGTTCTGCTTCCCGGCGTCTACGATATCTGCTCTATACAAATCGCCCTTCTTCTCATGATTTGGGTTCTGGTATTCCTTCTTAACCTGAAATAACGGGATGTTCTGCGTCTTTTGCTGCAGCTCTTCCATCTGCATTCTGCGGTTTTTTTCAAAAGGTTCCGGAAGAATCTTCTCCTTCGGCGGCTGATCGCTTCCGGTTTTTGCTTTGGCATCCTCCGTTAATGTTACCTTCGGAATCATTTCCTTCCCTGCCAGTGTATCCCGAATCGCATGATGGATTATAGGATACATCTCCTCGCTGTTTTT
>DOWG01000017.1 GCA_003519685.1 Lachnospiraceae bacterium | reverse complement strand
GCAACCGAAAGCATACCTGTACAGGTCGATGTGGAATATAATTTTGAAGATGACAGATATGTGATCAGCAGAGAGTTTATTCAAAAGCAGAAAGAGCATGGAATAGCGAGGAGCTCATTGAATTCCTGGTTTGATATTTCAGCCGCCATCGCAGATGGGATATACCAATTGCTCAGTGAAACGAATCCGTCCCTTCGAACGATCGCCGATACCATGCAGGATAAAGTGCGGGTCGCAATTATTGAAAACTGAGGTTAATAATTTACTCCTTTATTAAAAATTTAGAATTGATTGGAAAAGCGTTTCGGTGTTACGATGAAAATGTAACCTATAGACAAATTCTAGTAGAGGAGGTTTTGTATGAAAAAGGTTGTGCGCTCGGTACTGGCATATGTTGTAGTTCTTGCCCTCCTGGCTGCCATGTTTACCGGTTGTAAAAAGCCGGATAACAAGACGGCAGGAACGGAGTCAACCGGTGCGAATCCGACAGGAAAAGCAGAGGTTGAAAAGAAGGCTGAAACGGAGCCTGCGCCGTCGGGGGAGATGACAGAGGTCGGAACTCCGAGAAAAGAGACACTGATCGTTGAGTGCCAGTCTCCTACCGATACACCGGGACAGTTTAATTCCTATATGCAGGGAACTCAGATGGGCTTCGGTATTCACCAGCTTATGTCCGCGATGATGTGGGAGATTGATACGGTAAAAGGTGAGCAGTTTGGCGAAGTTGCGGAAGGTATGCCCGAATCAAACAGTGATTTTACCGAGCATACCGTTAAGATTCGTCAGGGGATTAAATGGTCGGATGGTGAGGATCTAAATGCCGATGATGTTGTATTTACATTTAACATGATCATGACCAACCCCGGTATATCCCAGAATGCATATTATAATCAGGTATTCAAATCCGTAGAGAAAACGGACGATTATACCGTTAAGTTTGTTACGAAAGAGCCTTTCCCGCGTTTGGCACAGAAATTCGGCGTTACCATCTGGGGAAATGATTTACGAATCGTTCCGGAGCACATTTATTCACAGCAGGCGGATGTTACACTCTTTAAGGATTCCGATCCTGTCGTTGCCGGTCCGTATACAGTAAAGGCTTATGATGAATTAGGAAAATGGATCCTGTATGAACGCCGTGAGGATTGGCAGTCCAGTACGGTTGGCGTTGTGACAGGGAAAATGCCTCAGGCAAAATATGTATGGTTCCGAAATCTCGGCGATGATACGACCCGTCAGATGAGTCTGATCAATAACGAGGTCGATATCCTTTGCGAGGTTACACCGGAAATGCTGGAGGTTATGACGCAGCAGAACCCGAATATCGCATGCTGGTACAAAGATTTTCCTTACGCTACAAGTGATGATCCCTGCTCCAAAGGCTTACTTTTCTCCATGGGCAAGGGAGCTCCCTACGATAACAAGGATTTCCGCTGGGGTATTGCACTTGCTATGAATTTTGATGAGATCTCACTGAATATATTTGACGGTGTCGGCCGCGCTTCGCCGTTCCCGATCATTACCAATACAAGTGCTGCTCAGGAGCTCTATGTGAAACCGATCCTTCCATGGCTGGAGGAGTTCGAACTGGATCTGGGCGATGGTACTACAGTGAAGCCATTCGACGAGGGTTATGCAGAGAGAATCGCTGGTATTCTCCGGGATAAAGGCTATGATATCCCTACCGACCACAATGCTCTTATTGATATGTTCGGCGTAGGCTGCTGGAAATACGATCCGGAGGCAGCAGAGAAGCTGCTTATCAAGGCAGGTCTTGAGAAAAAGGAGGACGGATGGTATTTTAACGGGAAACCGTTTACATTTAACATGACATATATAGCGGATACGGAAGCACAGGCAGGCCGTGGCGTTCAGGCAGCTTATGATCAGCTTACAAAGTTTGGTTTCCAGATCAACCTTTCCAGTGAATCCAGTGCAACCTGGGATACCAACGGCGCTACCGGCCAGTTTGATATCGCCGGATACTGGCCTACCGGCTTCATAACCAAAGACATCTATTCCCAGATCAACGGCTGGGATGCTGACCTTATCGTTCCGATCGGAGAGAAAGGTTCCGGTCAGACAGGCCGTTGGAACAATGCCGAGGCTACCAGAATCATTCATGAACTGGCAAAGCTGTCCCCGGATGATCCCAAAGCATATGAACTGGGCCTGGAATTTTTCAAGATAGCAATCGAGGAGCTTCCTTTTATCGGTTTCCACTCCGGTGTTAAATTCGTTCCGACGAACAGCACTTACTGGAATAACTATCCAAGCGCCGACAATCCTTATAATGGACCATGGTGGTGGTGGAGCTGCTTTAAATATATACTAACGGAAATTTCACCGGTTCCGTAAGGATAACAAAGCTTCCCAATAGAAATGATACAAAGCATAATTCATACGGCACTAAATTAGTACGGTAAGTAATTATGAGCGATATAAGTCATTTAAGATTTTGATAGGAATATATATGCGCTCCTATTCACGTTTATTTATATGATTTATATCAATATGGTAAGTAAGAGAGATGTTTTGTTACTGCCTGGTGGCACCCACCGGGCAGTAGCGGCATTTAAGATGAGTTTTCGCGAATTTTTATAAAAAAGGGGTGAAGCCGTTGAAATTTCGCAAGTATTTTGCTTTGAGATTATTAACCTATTTGCTGACTGTGTGGATCGGAATCACATTTATATTCTTTATACCGAGAATGTTTCCTTCCGATCCGATTGAGAATATGATCGGTCAGATACAGTCCCGTTCCGGTCAGATGGATCCGGTACAAATGGAAGCACTTCGTTCCCAGCTCAGGGTACAGTTCGGTCTGGAGGGCTCCCTGCTGGAGCAATACGGTACTTTCCTGTGGAAGGGATTATTACACTTTAATTTTGGTCCTTCCCTGATGAGTTATCCCACTCCGGTAGGGGAGATCATCGGCATGTATCTGCCGTATACGCTTTTCCTTTGCCTGACGACTACCGTCGTTGCCTGGATTATCGGCAATATCATAGGGCTTCTTGCCGGTTTTCGAAAAAACAAACTTTCCTCCAAAATTCTAGAGGGGATAGCAATATGTATCTATCCGGTTCCGTACTTTATTATAGCCCTGGTGCTGCAGATCGTGTTTGCATTTGTTTTGGGATGGTTTCCGATTCAGTCGACGATAAACACGCAGGGAAACTTTGCGGTTTGGTTCGCTTCACTTTTAAAAGCATCTATTCTTCCGGCTCTGTCCATGCTGCTGGTAGGCACAGGCTGGTGGATCATTTCCATGAAATCTCTTGCAGGTACAACAGCAGAGGAGGATTTTGTCCTTTTCGCCCGTTATAGAGGGGTATCCGAGGGCAAAATCGGAAAAAGCTATGTATTTCGCAATTCGATTCTGACACAGGTCACCGCTTTGGCAATGAGCCTTGGCGTCGTATTCGGCGGCTCTATTATGACAGAGATCGTATTCGGTTATCCGGGAGTCGGTACTCTGGTACAAAAGGCCATCCTGATGTCAGATTATAACATGATACTCGGATGTATCACAATTTCTATCGTTGCAATATCGACGGCAACCTTGATCGTGGATCTGATCTACCCGTTTATCGATCCGCGTATCCGGTATAATTAAGAGCAGGAGGTGTTGCATTTTCATTTGCAAATCGGTACAAGAAGATCTAAGACCTTCCGTTACATACAGATTTCACAGGGTTTGTGGTGCGCCAGGGTGGGCGCATGTGCTCATCCACAAACATGTATATGTGCATTGTCTCGTAAACAAGTGGGCAGCGCAGAAATGAGGTGGAAATTGTGAAAAAATTTTGGAAGAATTCGAATTTCAGATTAAAGATAGGCTTAATCATAACGGCGATTTTTGTTATCATTGGTTTTATTATATATTTTATACCGCATATCAATCCGTTTACATTTAATTCCTATCCGAGTAAGCTAAAGCCTTCACCGCAGCATTGGCTGGGGACTACGAGCATGGGACAGGATGTTTTGTGGCTGCTGATTGAGGCGATACATAATTCCCTCCTGATCGGTCTGATCGTGGCGACCATAGGCAC
>DOWG01000098.1:2151-3650 GCA_003519685.1 Lachnospiraceae bacterium | reverse complement strand
TTTTCCTGTGTTTTGTTCATGTTCTTTACCGCAGTAGATAGCATCAGCTTAATTCGGTTTAGCTGATTTACTTCACTGGCACCGGGATCGTAATCGACAGCAACAATATTTGCTTCCGGATGGAGTCTTCGAATTTCCTTAATGACACCCTTCCCGACGATATGGTTCGGGAGACATCCAAATGGCTGTGTGCATACGATATTATGTACGCCGGAATGAATTAGTTCCATCATTTCACCGGTTAAAAACCAGCCTTCGCCGGTTTGGTTTCCGGTGGATACAATGGGGTTGGCATACTCTGCCAGGTTTTGTATCGGTACAGGAGGATGGAAACGATTGCTTTTTTCTAACGCAATTTTAGCCTCTTTTCGAAGGTGTTCCATTGCCCAGATAGCGAGATTACCAATCCGTGCCGAGGACTTTTTCTTACCCAGGTATTTTGCCTTAAAATTACTATTATAGGCACAGTACATAAAGAAATCCATAAGATCGGGTACAACTGCTTCCGCACCCTCTGACTCCAATAGTTCAACCAGATAATTGTTGGCAGCAGGGAGAAATTTTACTAAGATTTCTCCGACAATACCAACCCTTGGTTTCTTAAGTGTCTCATCGAGCGGTAAGGTATCAAAATCATGGACAATTCCGCGGATGTTTTTCTTATATTCTTTCCAGTTGCCTCCATTTTCAAGGCTCTTGATACAGATAGCAAGCCATTTTTTATGAAGGGCGTTAGCGGAACCCGGCACCTTCTCATAGGGCCTGGTCCGATAGAGAACTCTCATAAATACATCGCCATAGACCAAAGATTCTGCGGAGGTTATTAACAGCCTCGGCGTGATCTTCAGACCGGGATTTCTCTCCAGGCCGGATGCGCTGAGGGAGATGACCGGAATCTGTGTCATCCCTGCATTCTCCAAGGCTCTTCGGATAAATCCGATGTAGTTCGTAGCACGGCATCCTCCACCGGTTTGTGTGATCATGACAGCAACCTTATTTAAATCATATTTTCCCGACAGCAGGGCATCCATAATCTGACCGACAACCATTAAGGAGGGGTAGCAGGCGTCGTTGTTGACATACTGCAATCCGACATCTACGGAACGCCGGTTATCGTTTGGAAGAACGACAACATGATACCCTCCGCTGCGCAGTGCCGGTTCCAGCAGGTCAAAATGGATCGGTGACATCTGCGGAGCAAGAATCGTATAGTTCTCTTTCATTTTCTCCGTAAAGATAACCCGGTGATGGGCTGCATCTGCCATATGGGGCTCGATATGCTTGGTTTCCCGATCCTTAATCGCAGACAGCAGGGAGCGGATACGAATCCTTGCGGCACCTAAGTTATTTACTTCATCAATTTTTAACACGGTATAGATTTTGTCTGATTTTGTCAAAATGTCCCTTACCTGGTCCGTTGTAACGGCGTCCAGCCCGCAGCCGAAGGAATTCAGCTGAATTAATTCCAGATTGGACTGGGTTCGGACAAAGGAGGCAGC
>DOWG01000098.1:0-2114 GCA_003519685.1 Lachnospiraceae bacterium | reverse complement strand
GGATCAATGTGGTAGGGCCGTCCGGCAAGAACGATACCTTTTCGGCCGGAGGCTTTCAGATAAGCTAAGGTTTCTTCCCCTTTCTTTTGTATGTCCTCTCTTGCGGCCGCAAGCTCTTTCCAGGCAGCGTCGAATGCCTCCATAACTTCTTCCTTGGTAATTCCCGGTTTTGCTGTGAAAATTTCAACCAGACGGGCAGATAAAATCTTATCATTTTCAAAGGACATGAAAGGATTCTCAAAGACAATGTCAGAATTCTTTAATTCCTCTACGTTGTTCTTAATATTTTCCGGGTAGGAGGTTACGATAGGGCAATTGAAATGGTTGTTTGCTCCATCAATTTCCTTTCGTTCAAGCGGAATACAGGGATAAAAAATATAGGTCAAGCCCTGATTTAGCAGCCATTTGATATGACCATGGGCAAGCTTTGCAGGGTAACACTCCGATTCACTGGGGATGGACTCGATTCCCAGTTCATATATTTTATGGCTGGAAGCAGGAGATAATACAATCCGGTACCCAAGCTTTGTAAAGAAGGTGTGCCAGAAAGGATAGTTTTCATACATATTCAGCACTCTTGGTATTCCGACAGTTCCCCTTACTGCTTCCTCTTCGGTGAGGGAAGAATAGGAAAAATACCGCTCCATCTTATATTCAAACAGGTTCGGAATATGATCCGCATTCTTTTCTTTACCAATTCCCCGCTCGCATCGGTTACCGGTGATAAAGCGCCTGCCCCCGGTAAATTTATTAATTGTCAATAAGCAGTTATTGGCACAACGGCCGCAGCGGGCAATTGAAGTTTCATATTTTAATTCATTGATCTGGTCGATGGAAAGCATCGTCGTTTCTTCTCCGCTATAATGCTCCCTTGCAATCAAAGCTGCTCCAAAGGCGCCCATGATGCCGGCAATGTCCGGGCGGACGGCTTCGATACCGGAGATTTTCTCAAAGCTGCGCAGTACGGCATCGTTGTAGAAGGTACCGCCTTGTACGACCATCTTGGCCCCAAGATCCTTCGGATTGGTAAGTTTGATTACTTTAAATAATGCATTCTTGATAACGGAATAAGCCAGACCGGAGGAAATATCTGCAACCGTTGCGCCTTCCTTCTGTGCCTGTTTAACCTTTGAGTTCATAAATACTGTACATCTGCTTCCGAGATCAATGGGATTCTTAGCAAACAGTGCAACCTTGGCAAAGTCTTCTATTTCATAATTCAGGGATTTCGCAAAGGTTTCAATAAAGGAACCGCATCCGGAGGAGCAGGCTTCATTGAGAAGTACATTATCAACGGTATTGTTTTTGATTTTAATACATTTCATATCCTGACCACCGATGTCCAGGATGCAGTCAACATCAGGCTCGAAGAAAGCGGCGGCATGGTAATGCGCCACGGTTTCAACCTCACCCTCATCCAGTACCAGAGCTGCTTTGATTAAAGCTTCTCCGTAACCGGTAGAGCAGGAGCGTACAATTTTCACATTTTTAGGAAGTATCTCATAGATTTCCTTCAGGGACCGTATGGCGGTTTTTAGAGGGCTTCCATTATTATTACTATAGAAGGAATACAATAAGGAACCATCTTCTCCGACGATTGCTACTTTTGTTGTAGTAGAGCCGGCATCAATTCCAAGAAAACAATTTCCTTCATACTCTGCCAGATTCCCCTTCTTAACGGTATGCTTTGCATGTCTTTCTTTAAATGCTTCATAGTCTGCCTCATCGGCGAATAAAGGCTCCATTCGGTTTACTTCAAAATCCATTTTGATTCCGTGGGATAATTTATCATGTAAGGATGAAATATCGGTTGTAATTTCCGGATTTGCATTCATTGCGGCACCGATTGCAGCGAACAGATGGGAATGCTCCGGCGCAATTACCTGATCATCGCTTAACTTTAAGGTACGGATAAATGCTTTCTTAAGCTCCGTCAAGAAATGCAAAGGTCCGCCCAGAAAAGCAACATTACCGCGGATCGGTTTACCGCAGGCAAGCCCGCTGATCGTCTGGTTCACAACGGCCTGAAAGACAGAGATAGAAAGATCCGGTTTTGTTGCACCCTCATTGATCAGGGGCTGAATATCGGACTTGGCAAATACACCGCATCGGGC
>DOWG01000140.1:8198-8363 GCA_003519685.1 Lachnospiraceae bacterium | reverse complement strand
TTTATATATTCTTTAGAAATTATGGGAAAAGGTATGCTCAGCATCTTTGCTGTTATCCTGCTGTTAATGCTTGTCGTAACATTAATACCGTGGCTAGAAAAATTAATAAATAAACCAAAAGAAAAGAAAGAGAATTAATAAGGATATAAGTGTCATAAGTCATTT
>DOWG01000140.1:0-8190 GCA_003519685.1 Lachnospiraceae bacterium | reverse complement strand
TATGCGCTCCTATTCATGTTCATGGTTTTTATATGACTTATGAAACTCATATCAATAAGGGGATCCCCCTTCACCTCCATGCCTTCTGATACCCCCCTACACGATTACCAGTATTTTATTCTGGAAAAATTATTTTAATGTGTTAAAATAAATGTAGTTTTATGTAATTATATGTTTGTATTTGGGAGGTGTAGAGTTGAAAAAATATATACTGATCCTATTATCCTGCATACTCTTCCTTGGTGGCGGGATGATCGGAAACCATTCTTTAAAAAAAGAAAAGATAGAACTATCCTATCCGTCCTTTCTGGAGGCCGTTGAGCAAAAGCAGGTAGAAGAGGTCGTTCTGGAGGATAATAAAAATACATTTCAAGCCATTCTGAAGGAAAACCCAGATCTCTCCTATACCGTGCCCAACCCACACACAGAAAATTTTACAGAATTTCTATTAATTCACGGTATTATCGTCAGCTACGGCCAGAACAATGTGATCAACACCATTGTCAAAATAGTATTCGTCGGAGCTATCATTGGAGCTGTCGTATGGTATATCCGCAGGGGGAATACAGCAAGCAATCTAATTAAGAATTCAAATAAAAAAGAAAAAGCAGAAAATGCCATTACCCTTTCCGAGGTAGCGGGCAATGCGGAAGCGAAATCCATGGTACAGGATGTGATTGAATTCATAAAGCATCCGGAGAAATACTCTGCCATCGGGGCACGAATGCCGAGGGGTTTACTCTTCTATGGTCCTCCCGGGACAGGGAAGACCTTAATGGCAAAAGCGATTGCAGGAGAGGCAAAGGTTCCCTTCTACGCCATGAGCGGATCTGATTTTGTCCAAATGTATGTCGGCGTAGGCGCGAGCCGCGTCCGCAGCCTTTTTCAGAAAGCGAAGAAAAATGAAAAGGCCGTTATTTTTATCGATGAAATTGACGCGATCGGCAAGAAAAGAGCCCGAAGCGTCTCGGCAAGCAATGATGAAAGAGATCAGACCTTAAATGCTCTTCTAACCGAAATGTCAGGCTTTCATGATAATTCCGGCATTATTGTTATCGGTGCCACGAACCGGCTGGATACGCTGGATGAAGCCTTGCTGCGTCCCGGCCGTTTTGACAGGCAAATTGAGATCGGCTTACCGGATATTCATGCCAGAAAGCACATTCTTTCCCTCTATGCAGGAAAAAAGCCTTTCTCCGATGATGTAAGTCTGGAGGAGCTTGCAAGGCAGACCGTTTGCTTTAGCGGAGCAATGCTGGAGAACCTGATCAACGAGGCTGCCATCATCGCAGCCAATGATAAAAAATCGGTAATTCATAGAGACCATATTGATAAAGCCTTTTATACTGTAATAGCAGGTGCACCCAAAATGGACCGGAGCTATATCACCGAACGCGACCGTAAAATTACAGCCTACCACGAAGCCGGTCACGCATTGGTTACCTCCCTGCTGCTGCCGGAGCATTATATCTCCAAAGTCACTATTATACCCAGCGTTCGCGGGGCAGGCGGCTTTAACTTGAGCATACCAAAGGATACCATGTTTCAAAGCCGTACCCAGCTGCTTGCAGGCATTCAGGTTCTGCTTGCCGGAAGAGTTTCCGAAGAATTAATCTTTGGTTCGGATGAAATAACGACCGGAGCCAGCAATGATATTCAGAAGGCTTCCTCCTTCATCGTAGATTATATCAATAAATTCGGAATGGATCCGGATATGGGACTGTTTAATATTGAGGTTTTAGAGGAAGGGCATGACAATATGCTTATTGACCGCTGCCGTACGCTTATGAATGAGCTTTATGAAGATACGAAAAAGCTGTTAAAATCCAATCTGGAAGCTCTGGAGGATATCACAGCGGAGCTTTTGGCAAAAGAATCTCTCTCCGGAGAGGATATTGCACGGATTCTAAAACCGCAGCCTTTTATTTCTTAAAAGCGTTCCAAAAAGCTCCGTCCGTATCGATAATATCCTTGATTTTCTCAAAGGGTATCGTAAACTCCGGGAATCCTTCCGCATAGGCAGCGATTTCCATTGGTGTAAAATATAGAATAATGGAATCCCCGGTGAGGATAAAATCCTGATCCTCCCGGATTCCCTGGAAGCTGTCTGTGAAAAACATGGTATCGTCTTTCTCTAACTCTTCTTCAATCTGATCACTGAGAATGGAATTTATCCTGCTTTCATAATCGCTGTCCTTACGGAAAAGATCACTTAACTCATAGAAATTCCCGGTAGTCCTATCGATATAATAGTATTGCCGGATTGGCATACCATGGGCGGCTCCAAAATAATAATCATATCCGGTTTTCCTTATTATGATCAGATTCTTCTGAAGCTTTGCAGCAAAGTCGTCCTCTGCGGAAAGGTAATCCTCTTCCTCCGTATCCAGGCGGCCCTGCGTAAACAGGTCATGCAATTTAGCATTTACCCGCTTCTGAACTCCTGCATCCAGGCCTTCTATCACTGGATAGTAAACGGTAACATACTTATTGAGCTTTACTTTATTGGCTTTCACCTGCAGATTGGAGGCAAGTATTTGCGTGCGGTCATTCTGCCAGAGGATCGCATTATCCTTCTGCTGATAGATCAAATCCCGGTCAATCTCTGCCTTTATAATATCGTTTCCCACAAACTTCAAAGTTCCTCTGCCGGCGAACTTCGGCAGCTCCTTCACAGCCTCCCCTTTTTCATTAATGAAATAGGTGTATTTATTATCCGTAACAGAAGCAAATCCTTCATTAAACTCACTTATGTCATAATACCGGAATCCGGTCAATTGCTCACCGCTGCAATTAAATAAAGCCGCCGGTCTGGCATATTCCGGAACAAACGACTCATCGGTCAATGCATAGACTGCAAATAAATCGTCTCCCAGATATTTAATCCCGCTGTAATTCGGCTTAATAATCTGCTTTCCCTTATAATCTACTACACCAATATTCATGCTGTTAAAATCCGAGTAAACAATATATCCATCCCGGAATTCGATAACATTGCTGTATTTCTCCTCTAATTTGCAGCTTTCCTGTACCTTTCCGCTCTTATCTATCCTCTCATAGATCCCCCTTTCAGGAGAAACAAGAGCGGAGCCATCCTCGTTAAATCCATCGGCCTTCTCATAGATCGGAGGAATGATAATATCTCCTTCGGTATTGATAAATCCCTTCAAATATTTATCCTCTACGATCTGTGAAATAATTGCCGCACCGTTTTGAAATGGTTCGATATCAAACGCACTTCGAAATACCGTATTTCCTTCGGTATCAATCACCAGCGTTTGCTCCGTGTCCCTCACCACTGCGCGGTCATCGGAAAAATCCTTAGCGGATGTAAATGCAGGCTCTATTACAAACGTTCCTGCCGCATCGATAAATCCATAGCGCCTTACCCCGTTAATCAGCTGATAAGCAGGAAATAATGCTGCCTGGTCTTCCGTATCCGTATTGGTTTGCAGTTCCTTATTCTTATCCGTATCCGATGGTATTGACGCTCCCGCCTCATACCCATCCTGATTTATGGTTGTATCTAACGAACTTGCATCACTGTTTCCCTTTCGCTTAGAACAACCACCAGCCAAGGCAATCATTGATACAAATAGTATCGGTAATATCATTTTCCTTTTCAAGTTTTTCCCTCCCAAGTCACAACAAATTACTCTTCTTTGCTTCTATTGTTCCCTATTCCAATGAAAATGATTGGATGGAAAATCACTTTGTACCTGCTATTATAAAGGTTAAGCAGCAACTTTGCCACTTATTTATTATTAATTCTTTATTACAGCATCCCAGGACAAATAAGCCCTCTCCAGCTCCTTATCCAATCTCTCTTTCTCTTCAAAGATCTCCTGAAGCTTATCCGCGTCTGTGCTGTGTAAATTCATGATTTGCTCCATTTCTTTTATCTTCGTCTCTATCTCTTCAATCTCTTTCTCCGCCTGCTCGATCTTCCTTTGCCGGCCTGCCTGATGAACCGGTCCAGACGCTCTCTGCACCGCTGATTTCTTTTCCTGCTTTTTCACCTGACTTTTTTCCTCTTTGGCAGACAGCTCTGCCAATCTTGCCTGTTCCTTCCTGTATTCCTCAAGATAATACGTATAATCACCGTTGTAAACTCGGGCACTGTAATTATCAAGAGAAATAATTCTGTCTGCCACCTTATTAATGAAATAGCGGTCGTGAGACACAAAAAGTAAGGTTCCTTCAAAGATACGCAGCGTTTCCTCAAGCACTTCCCTTGATTCAATATCAAGATGATTCGTTGGCTCATCTAAGATCATAAAATTCACATGATCAAAGGTAAGGGAACACAGCCTTAATCTGCTTTTCTCCCCTCCGGATAAAAACCGGATTTTCTTATTCACATCCTCTTTCAAAAATAGCACCTTCGCCAATTGTGATCTTGCCTCTCCGGTTGTCAGGTTATGCCTTGCTGTAAAATATTCTAATACGGTCTGCTCTTCATCTTCGTAAACTACATTTTGAGGCAGATATCCGATCTTAACCTGGGAACCGCTTCGGACCGAGCCGCGGTCCGCCTGAAGCTCTCCTAGAATCATCTTGAGCAGGGTTGTTTTGCCGCAGCCATTTTTACCGATAATACAGGCACTATCCTGATAATTTACCGTAACGTTCACATCCTCCAAAAGCTTCTTATTGCCAAAGCTCTTACAAAGACCCTGTACCTCCAGAACGATATTGCCGCTTCTGGTAATCTGATTCTGATTCAAGCGGATCTTCCGATTCTGCAAAACGGGCCGGTCAAGAGCATCAATTTTGTCAAGCCGTTTCTCCAACTCCTTGGCTTTTTTAAACATTTTTTCACTGTCACGCATCTCTCCCCAGATGCGATAGCGCTCGATCTGCCTTTCCATCTGCTCGATTTTCTTTTGCTGGTTTTGATAAGCCTTGTACGCGATCAGAAATCTTCTCTCCTTCTCAACTACATAGAAGCTGTAATTGCCAAGATAGACCTCTGCCTTATCAAATTCCAATTCAATAATCTTGCCGACGACACTATCCAGAAAATACCGGTCATGAGAAATGATCAATACCGATCCCTGATAGTCTTTTAAAAATCCCTCCAGCCATTCAATAGAATCCAGATCCAAATGGTTTGTCGGTTCGTCCAAAAGCAGTATATCCGGCTCTTCCAACAATATTTTAGCAAGAATGACCCGCGTCTTTTCCCCTCCGCTAAGCGCAGAAAAAAGCATGCTCTGCACGGCATCTGAAATCTTAAGTCCATTCGTTACCTTACTGATTCTGGTTTCTACCTCATAGCCGCCCATAATCTCAAACTGCTCCATCAGCCTGCCATAATTGTTAAGAGCCTTCTCCAAAGCGCTCCCCTCCAGCTGATTGAGCTGCTCCTCTAGCCGCTTCATCTGCTTCTTCGTATGATAAACCTCTCCAAAAGCCATATGGATCACATCATTTGCCGTAGTGTCCTCTCTAAAATCAGGTATCTGGTTGAGATACCCCACTCTCGCCTCCTTACGAATGCCGATCTCCCCAGCCTGGTAATCTTCCATTCCCATGATAATCTTCATCATCGTTGTTTTACCGCAGCCGTTCTGTCCGATAAAGCCGATTCTTTCCCCAGTCTTTACTTCTAGGGAGATATTTTCAAATATTTTATTTGCACCGTAAAATTTGGTTATATTATGAACACTTAATTCTATCATTTTATTGTCCTCTCTTTCCTTTCGATACCGAATAAGCTGATGAACGCAAAAAATCCCAAAGCCATAAGCTTTGGGATTCCTTGTGAAAATATATATTGGTATACCGTTTCACTAATATTATCTGTCCGTTGCTAGTTATCCGTTGCCGGAATCGAACATGAATTCTCCAAAATACTTATATGGTTGATGAAATCTATTAAATTTGGACGCACTAATCCCGTTGATCGGAAAAAACGCTGTCATAATAGATTCTAATTTTACCCATTTAAGTATGTTGTTCATCTTGATATCCTTCCATTGATACTATCTCGTTGATATTATTATCTTCCTCTATTCTAATAAGTAAACGGTCTGCCGTCAAGCGATATTCAGCAATTTGATTTATGGATTTTATTAATGAATTTTTAAATGTCACATTTCCAAATCATTCCATGTAACGATTTTTGTAAGTTTCTAGCGCATTGCCTCCACGGCAGCACGTTCGATGGACAGTCCTGCCGTATACCGTTCCATAAACCGCTCAAAGCCTTCCACGTCTTTCTCATCCGGCTCGATCCTAGTCCCGGCATTTCCTGCGAATACCCGGTCGGCAAGGTAGCGGTCAAGGGGTTCCCCTTCTTCTTTGTGAAGCATATAATCCGCAAGCAGAGCAATTCCCCATGCTCCGCCTTCTCCGGCGGTCTCCATTACAGAAACCGGTGTGTTCATTGCTGCCGCCATAATCTTCTGCCCGACTCCTTTGGTCTTAAACAGCCCTCCGTGTCCCAGAATCTGATCCACCTTTACCTGTTCCTCTTTAAATAGAATATCCAGCCCGGTTCTTAGTGCACCAAGCGCGGTAAACAGATGAACCCGCATAAAATTGGCCAGATTAAATCTAGCATCCGGCATTCTGGCAAAAAGGGGTCTTCCCTCTTCAAAATGGGTAATATGCTCTCCGGAGTAATAACCGTAGGACAATAAGCCTCCGCAATCGGCATCTCCTTCCAAAGCCTTGTTATATAAAACAGAAAACAGCTTTGTTGTATCCGTCTCCATTCCCATAGCCTCCGAGAATTCCCGGAATAGGGAAACCCAGGCATTCAGATCCGAAGTACAGTTGTTGCAATGCACCATGGCAACCAGATCGCCTGCCGGAGTGGTAACAAGGTCAATCTCCCGATAAACTTTCGACAGCTCCCGCTCCAATACCACCATGGCAAATACACTGGTTCCTGCGGAGACATTGCCCGTTCTTCTTGCCACACTGTTGGTCGCCACCATACCGGTTCCCGCATCTCCCTCCGGAGGACAAAGCGGAATTCCAGGACGCAGATTACCGCTGGGATCCAGACGTTTGGCACCTTCTGCGGTTAATACACCGGCCGGCTCCCCGGCAACCAGAACCTTCGGCAAAATGTCCCGAAGCTTCCACGGAAACCCTTTTGATGCGATCAATTCATCAAATTGGCGGATCATCCGCTCATTAAAATCCTTCTTTTGCAGATCGATCGGAAACATACCGGCAGCATCTCCGATGCCAAGTACCTTCTGCCCGGTCAGCATCCAGTGTACATACCCTTCCAGAGTAACAAGATAATCAATCTCCGGTACATGTGCCTCCCCATTTAGGATGGCCTGATATAGATGGGCGATACTCCACCGCTGGGGAATATTATACTCAAACAGCTTTGTTAATTTCTCCGAGGCAGCTCCTGTAATGGTATTTCTCCAGGTACGGAAAGGAACCAGGATTTCCCCATCCTTATTAAAAGCCATATAACCATGCATCATCGCACTGAATCCGATCGCTCCGATGGTGGTAATGGTTACTCCATACCTATTTTTTACGTCTTCCGCCATATTCCGATAGCTGCCCTGAACTCCTTCCCAGATATCCTCCAGGGTATACGTCCAGATATTATCGATATAGCGGTTCTCCCAATCATGGTTACCGACCGCGACCGGCGCATAATGCTCATCCATTAAAACTGCCTTAATTCTGGTGGAACCCAGCTCGATTCCAAGTGTCGTTCTACCGTTTCTAATCGCTTCTTTTCTTTCCTCCATACTACTTCTATCCAAACCATTCCCTCCAATCTATTTACCTCTATTATATTGATCGGCTATTTCTATTGCAATAACAGTCTTCTACTTACCGGAACGCAACCCCGTTCCATCGAAGTTCATTTTTTAAGTTCCGGATGGTGGTATCTTTATCAATATAAACCGTTTCAATTCCCATGGCTGCCGCCCAGTCTCCCATCTGCTCCGCAGTCAGGTCATAGGTAAATGCCGTATGATGCGCACCTCCTGCAAGTATCCAGCTTTCTGCTCCTACGGTCAGGTCCGGCTGCGGAGTCCAGAATGCCGTTGCTACCGGCAGCTTCGGCATCGGCTTTTCTATCTTCTTGCAAACCACATCATTGATAATCAGGCGGAAACGGTTGCCTAAATCAATGAGAGAAACTGCGATCGCAGGTCCTGTCTTTGAAGTAAATACAAGTCTTGCCGGATCCTCCCTCTC
>DOWG01000142.1 GCA_003519685.1 Lachnospiraceae bacterium | reverse complement strand
CTGGGTCTTTTCAGGTCGTCATGGCAAGCGATGAAAATATCCTGCCCCTTGTTTTTTGGGGTTCAAGAGAATTCTAGTCCTCGACTCTTATCATCCGTTCTTCTTTATTTTTATAAAGATTATTCTTAAGTTTTTCTATTTTAAACGGTTTCCCGTGGGCAGGATAAATCATCTTGGCCTTCTCCGCAATAAGCCTTTCCCAATTTTTATAATACTGATTTAAATCAGCCATAAATATGACACAGTACCTGGTTCCCATAAACCGCAGCATATTGGAAGCGGCATCCCCCGTAAAGCATATGCCGTTATCAAGCAATAATGCAATAGAGTCGTCGGTGTGTCCGGGAGTATAAATTATTTTACCGGGAATCTTTATCCCGATTGTTTTTAATGCTGTTTCCCTTTCAATAACAATATCATTACTTCGCACTTCATAGGGCGGAAAAGCAAAATCCCATTTCTTATTGAATCTTTTTACTGTTTTCATCATCATCCCTACTCCGGCGTTAATGTATTTACAATTGGCGAGATCGTCTTTCCCTTTTTGGAGATGAGGGATTGCTTTGGCATGCATGATGATTTTGCAAGCCGGATTATGGGCTTTAATTTCATTCAGCAGTCCGCAATGGTCGTCGTGGTGATGGGTTAATAAGACATAGGCCAGATCATTAACGCTGATATTCAAGTCTCTCAATCTTTTTCGGAAGAGATGCTTATGTTTTTCGTAACCTGTATCAATCAGCAGATACTTATTTTCAACCGGAATAAGATAGCACACCGTCTCATTTAATCTAAGCTTAACTATTTTCATCTTTATAACTTTCTCCTCCTCTCATTTCTGATTTCGCTTAACTACAGGAGTTAGAAGAGATCGCCCGCCGCAGGATAAATAGCCGACTGTTCCTTTTCCAGCTCCGCGCAACCATCCTTGAGGCGTTTTCTTGCAACTTCCATATATGGATTCCTTATAGCATCGGCAGGACATTCGTGATAACATTCGGCGCACAGAATGCATTCTTTTTTATCCCGCACCATCTTAACGGTTCCATCCACATAATCAAACATATTTACAGGACAAACCTCTATACATTTTTTACATTTCAGGCACTTCTGAAGGTCGATGTTTACATCTTTGAATTTCTTATGAAAAAATTCCTGACTGAAAATATGGTATAGTATTCTTTCCGATAGCTTGGAATACAAAAATGACTTGCCGGCATCCTTTGTTTTTTTATCGTCTCGCCCTGCTATGCTTATCATTCTATCAACAGCGTCAGCAATAATCTTTTCCTCCAATTGTCCCGGCTTTGTTCCGTTGATTACCTTAGCGAAAGTTTTTGTCAATGTATGCTCCGCGGCTATCTTGACTCCTAAAATTGATTGACGGTTCTTTCTTTTTAAATACCTCCCCATTTCTTCCAGCGCGATACTGCTGTGCACGCCGCCATAAGTTATAAAGGGAACAGCCAGATCTCCATATTTTCCTCCGGCTTCAGGAAGCAGCTCAATGAGCCGCAAGATGTTTTTCTCAATATGTCCGGCATATACAGGACCTCCGATAAGCAGAACATCGTGCTCGTCAAGTTCTTCCCCCAGATACCGCTCTGCCTGGCTGCTTTGGAGATACTTGGAGTTTTTGGTGATATTGATGAGTTGAACCCCAATGTTTTTATTTTCCAGCTCTCGTTTAAATACCTGTGCCGCTTTTAAGGTATGACCTGACGGACTGAAAACAATAATTGACGCTTTCACCTTGAGCTCCTTTCCCAACATATGATTTCTATTCAAATTGAACGCAATAAATTTATGATATAATTACGAGTTAGGGCATTCTAACTCCTTTTTATCCCAAATTACAGCAGAGAATAATATGCGTCAAGTCGGTTGATCCTTATTTAGCTTTTTGCGGTAGAATTTTATCAGTTTACGGTAATTGGTTGAAAATCTGAAATAATGCTTTTATTGCATTTGGGTATTGAGCGAAAGGAATGGTCCATAAATATGAAAAACCAACTGGAACAAATGTATGAAGATATTTTTTCGATCAAAGAATGTGTGCCCGATAAACCCATGGAAGGATTGAATCCGGAAGGAAAAACTTTTACGATTTCTCCCCCAATCGGACAAGGGTACTGCTGGGTTTACCGCTGCAATGAGGCGGCGGCCGTTACGATTATGAAGCAGACCTATTACGATGATTTCTACTGCCAATTTAATCAACCAGATTTTCTCTGTATCGGGTATTACTATTCTGTTTCCGGAGAACAATTTCAGCCTTATCGCAGGTTAGCATCAAATACCGTTCAGGCTTACGTTGGTCAACGCGGTGTTTACCGGGCGATTCACCATAAAGATGTTCCCGTGCATAGTATCAGCATTATCATTATGCCGGAATACTATGAAAGCTATTTGCAAAGCCGATTCTCAGACACGTACGAGCCTCCGGAAGAGGCTTTCGCAAGCTTGAGTGGTATTACAGAATTTCCCGAATTGCTGCTGGTGCTGAACCAAATTAAGAACTATATGGGTACGGGCATGGCGGCCAAACTCTTTTACAAGAGTAAGGTGGACGAAGTTATTTCTCTTGTTATGCATAAGGCAAAAGAATTAAAAATGAAAAAATCTTCTGGCAGAAAGGTATCCGGAGAAGACATTTTGGCTCTGAATTCAGTTGTTGCGTATATAAACGATCATTTTGCGTTAAAGGTTAATCTGGGGCTACTTGCCCGTATTGCCTGTATGAGTCCGGCGAAGCTGAGATATACTTTCAAAGCCGTGTACGGATGTACGATTTCCGAATACATCCAAAACAAACGGATTGGGCAGGCAGAGCATCTTTTGCTATACACGGATTTAAGTATAGCTCAGATTGCCAAAACCATCGGCTATCAAAAACATGTTAGTTTTTCTGAAATGTTTAAGAAACACACGGGATTGACTCCCAAGGAATACAGGAAGGCATGTACGGACGTTAGCTTTATCTTAAATACGCCCGAGTAGAAAGCTCTGGAGAAAATGTGCAGAATTCCGGGGTGGCATACCTAATGGCGGTTTTTACACTACACTATGTTCACACCTAAGTTTCAAATAGTTACCTTTTGCAACTGCTGCAGTATCCGTAAATTTTCATTGATTTATTAGCAACCTCAAATCCTTTGTCTTCTAGAATCCGGTTTTTAAATTCTTCAGCTATTCTATCATCTAATTCCACCAGTTGTCCGCATTTTAAACAAATTAAATGATGGTGCAATTTATCATACATTATTAACTCATATCGTGCCGATGAGTTTTCCATTGATAATTTTGATACTATACCAATCTTCTCAAATAATTCCATGGTGCGATACACCGTCGCCAGTCCTACCCTTTTATTACTAGCCGTTGCTGTAAGAAGCTCATAAATATTCTCAGCTTCAAGATGATGTCCTCGGCAATTGTATAGAATCTCAAGGATAGCTTTTCTTTGGGGCGTAATCCTCAAATTGCTTTCCTTTAGCAAATGATAAGCCTGATTAAGCAAATCAATTCACCCTTTCAAATTAAACCTTCATCATGTCAATGATTTAGCACAAAGCGGGCATAAAGGGGTTGAAAAATAAGAATGATTCATTAGAAAAAGGCAGGTCTCTTCCTGCCTTTTTCCAATTAGGGCGGAGCCAGCGTTTTCCTTAACTGGCAAGATGATTTTACCTGTTCAAGCTCAAATAATTCTCTTTGGGGCGGGAGTCATTTCCCCTGTTTGGCTGTTTTAAAGAGCCTCTAGTCATAACCGTTCCGCACCTTAGTTATTCTATTGGAGTTCAGGGTACCCGACCCATAATTATCATAATTCTATTATGAGCATATGTCAATAATTTCGTATAGGAAATAAGACTTTTTTATTTTGGCAGGGTAAGCGGCCAGCCTCCGACCTCCACCCTGTACATGCGGCTCCCAAGCGGTGGTTGATCGTTAATTTTTCGTATGGAGGCTTGTGGAATATCTATAAAACATTAGATTAAGTGCAGATTATCTATGAGATAATAAATATATGAGAGAAAATAGACATTTGAATCCTGTGAAATCCATCATAGCCATTTATTTTCTATGCTTCATGTTCAGAGCGATTGAATACCTTATTATCCGTTCGAATCAAAGCATCTTTGGGGAGGCGTTTATACATAAACTGGCGGGTATCCTCGTGCTCATGTTGGCAATACGGTATTATTCACTCAAGTGGTCGGAAATAGGTTTCACAGGCAAGTCGGCAGTAAGAAATGCTCTCTATGG
>DOWG01000044.1:639-2654 GCA_003519685.1 Lachnospiraceae bacterium | reverse complement strand
CCGGATACAGATCCCATGGTATTCTTTTCCGATTTGTTTCCTTATCCAGGATATAACCCGAGAATTCCCGCAGCCAGTCATAGACGACTGCCTCCTTATGAAATCTTTTTAAGGTCGGCTCTGCGGTAGCACGGGCACGCCCCTGAGGGGAGCAGTAAAAATCTTTTATCTTTAGCTTTTCTAAACGATCTGCCAGAAGCTCCGCCTCACGAAATCCCTTTGGCGTAAGGGAATCATGTTCATAATCCGGCTCTCCATGGCGTACAAATAATATTCTCATATCGTTACTCCTTTCGCTGAAATCTACAAGTACCTGTTATGTTTTCGCATTTTTCCGCATATATATATTTCGAATCAGATGCCTGGAGGTTCGAATGAATTTCATCACAAACCTGATCTTTAAATATGGCTTGACCGCGATGTTTATTATTATAATGCTGGAATATGCCTGCTTTCCCGTATCCAGTGAAATTGTACTTCCATTTTCCGGTGCGGTAGCTTCTATTAATCATACCAGTTTTTTTGTGATTCTTCCACTAAGTATTATTGCCGGATTAATTGGTACCGGAATCTGCTATACCATCGGATGGTTCGGCGGAGGTGCAATTCTTTCCGCTATCAAGAGGCGCTTTCCCAAGAGCCAAAAGGGCATCAACTTAGCTTATGAGAAATTTACCAGCCATGGTGCATCCGCTGTCTGCCTTGGCCGGGTCATCCCTCTTATCCGGACCTATATCGCCTTAGTAGCCGGTGCAGCCAAGCTAAATCCGGTCACTTATTTTGTTGCATCTGCGATTGGTATCAGCGTATGGAATGCCTTGCTCATCGGTCTGGGCTATACGCTGCGGGAAAATTACAAAAAAGTGGGGGAATATTACGTGCGTTATAAACACAACCTTATTCCGGTCTTTGCCATCTGTATTATCGCAATTATTATAAATAAGATATATAAAAAATACAAGCGTAAACGAAGCAGTATTTCATCTTCCGGTTAGCAGCGCTGCTTTTATATAGAAAAACGGCAGTTATAATTTCCGCTGCCGTTTTTTACTATCCCTCCCGCTTCACAATCGATACCTTTGAATCCAATCCACGCGGTAAAAAGATAGACGAAAGAAATCCATGTACTAAGCGCGCATGTTCTCGGAAGGTAGCATAATCCGATTGAACAAACATATAATTTAAAAAAGATTTTTCTAACAGGAGTTGCTTACTATGTATTGGCACAGTATGTCGATAGAAGAAACCATAAACGAATTGAATGCCTCCATAAACAGCGGCTTGTCCGGTAAAGAAGTCAAGCAAAGACAGCAGACCTACGGTCTTAATCAATTAGAAGCCAAAAAGGGAAAGAGCTTATTCCGCAAGTTTTTAGCCCAATTTGCGGATTTTATGATAATTATATTAATATGTGCCGCCATTATTTCCTTTATTGTATCCTATATAGACGGAGAATTGGATTTTGTTGATCCTATCATAATTCTCCTTATCATTATACTAAATGCCACCTTGGGGGTTATGCAGGAGGCAAAAGCAGAGAAAGCTCTGGAAGCATTGAAAAAAATGTCCGCACCTACCGCCCACGTGCTCCGCAGCGGAAAATTTGAGTTCATCGATTCTACCGAACTGGTGCCGGGAGATATTATTCTGCTGGAAACCGGATATTTTGTACCGGCAGATGCAAGGCTTGTGAGCGCCATGAACCTAAAGGTCGAGGAAGCTTCCTTGACAGGAGAATCCCATCCGGTAGATAAGACCGCGGAAGTTATACTTGCTCCGGATACGAATCTGGGGGACCGGTGCAATCTTGTTATGGCTACCAGTACGGTAACCTATGGCAGAGGCCTTGCTGTTGTTACCGCAACCGGGATGAATACGCAAGTCGGGCATATTGCAAGGCTGATTATGCAGGATGAAACTCCAATGACTCCCCTGCAAAAAAGACTGGCAAAAACCGGTAAAGTCCTTGGCATTGCAGCAATCATTATCTGCATCATCATCTTTATCCTTGGATT
>DOWG01000044.1:0-576 GCA_003519685.1 Lachnospiraceae bacterium | reverse complement strand
AAGCTTCCCGCTGTAGAGACCTTAGGAAGTGCTACTGTTATCTGCTCGGATAAGACCGGTACTCTTACACAGAATGTTATGACGGTAACAGAAATCAGCTCCCTGCGCGGGAAGGAAGAGCCCAAAGGCAAATTTGGCAGCTTTCTGCTATCCCATGCCGCCCTGTGCAATGACGCAATCCTGCAAATTGATAAAAATGCAGCCACTGCGACCGGGGAGCCCACCGAAAAGGCTTTGGTTTTGGCAGCCTATCATGCCGGTTTAAAAAAACCGGACCTTGACAAGAGCTATAAGCGGATCAATGAAATACCATTTGACTCCACCAGAAAGCTCATGACAACCGTACATAGCTCACCGGATCATACCTACCGAAGTATTACAAAAGGAGCCTTCGATTTTCTAATCAACCGGTGTACGCACATATATAAGGACGGAACACAGTCTCCCTTATCTTCACAGGATAAAAACAGACTCTATGCATTAAATAATTCAATGACGGAGCGGGCACTCCGTGTCCTCGCCGTAGCATATAAAAATATAGAAAAATCCGATACGAAAAACGTTTCCTCGAACGAA
>DOWG01000318.1 GCA_003519685.1 Lachnospiraceae bacterium | reverse complement strand
AAATGAAGCACTCAACGTAGTCATTAAATGACTGCGTTGGGTGCTTTGCTTTTTATTTATTTTTAATCGTTATACCAGCGAAACGCAAATTGATAATACGGGAGAACTTTTCTTTATATCAGCCATACGGGGACAAGCCAATTCTTTTGATCAACAGGCAGGAGATCGGAGGAAAGGCACAGAACTGCACCAGTCCCAATGTCAGTTTTCCGATGTGCGATTCCGGCAAAGCGATCCGCTTCCTTCGGTTCTTTGGTAATTGGGTTCAACACGCTGAAATTACGTGTAGCATTGGCAGGTGACGCACTTTTCTTAATTTCAACAGGATATATGGTACTGCCCTGTTGGATAAGCAGGTCGATCTCTCTTTTATTGCTGTCGCGATAGAAAAACAAAGGCGGACGCTTTCCTGCATTGATGTAGCTTTTATAGACCTCGGTAACAACCCAGGTTTCAAAGAATTCCCCGCTCATGGCTCCTGCCTCCAGCACCTCGGCTGACGGCCAACGGGTGAGATATGCGCAGAGACCAGTATCGGCAAAGTACATCCTTGGAGCTTTGATAACGCGTTTCAGAGCATTGTTAAAATAAGGTTCGATCAGTATAACCAGGCCGCAGGAAACCAATACAGAAAGCCATTGTTTTGCAGTAGGTGCCGAGATGCCGGCTTCTTCCGCAAGGGTAGCATAATTGACATTGCTGGCAGTCCGTGCCGCTATGATTTCAATGAACCGAAAGAATGACAGCTCATCCGCCACCTGGGAAAGATCGTGAATATCCCGTTCAATGTAAGTGGATAGATAAGATTCATAGTATTGTTCCTGATCAACGTCCGGATTTTCATACAAACGCGGCATGGAACCTTTATAAATACGCTCATAAATCTCGTTCAGATTCATTGGAGCAGCGGACTCGATGCGTTTCATGAATTCCTGGGGCGATACAATAAATTCCGGAAAGTAATTGCCTGTGATCTCGCTGTTTGATAACCCCAGCAGTCGTATCACTCCAACACGTCCGGCCAGAGACTCATTGACCCGGTTCATCATATGAAAGGCTTGCGAACCGGTCAGCCAAAAATCTCCGTTTTGTTTGTGCGTATCTACATAGATTTTGATGTAATCAAACAACTCCGGAGCATATTGTACCTCATCGATAATGACCGGCGGGGCATATCGCTGAAGGAACAGTTCCGGCTCGGTTTTCGCAATATTACGGATTGTGGGATTGTCCAGTGTAACATATTTCCGGTTTGTGCCTCCAGCCATTTTTTGCAGTAAGGTTGTTTTCCCGACCTGCCTTGGTCCGGTAAGAAGCATAACGGGAAAGGTCTCACTGATATGTCTTGCCGTACTTTCAATCGCACGTGGATAATACATACTGCGCCCTCCCTATTTCAAAAATATTTTATGCAGATATAAATCATAATTTTACAATAGCATATGCGAGAGGCCATGTCAACAATGATTTTGGCCTTACGCCTCAAGGCTCTGTGGGGGAAAATGCAAGTCAGGTATCAGGAGGGGAGCGGCAGCGGATTTGCTTTTTTCCATTCATAAATTCACGGAAAATGTATTATTCGGGCTGGTATATAAAAGCATTGCATCCATATCCAGATTATCAAGCCCAACGTATCTCTTCGCCCAAGTTTTGCTGGGCGTTGTCTACACCAGCTGGGCCAGTCCATGGATGATGCTTCTTTCTGTAGGCGCGCTGTTACCTGCGGAATGCCCCCATTTATCCTATGGATGAAATGACCGCGGCGCTGGATGTTACACAGGAACGCGCTATTGCTGAAGAGTTGATGGAAGATCCGCACCATACGGTGATTATGGTAATACATAAAGAAGAATTGGCTGCACTGGTGGATTATGTGATATGTATTGGAGCATAAAGCAGGAAGGAGTTTCACAAAAAATAAGTTGGCAGTAATAAACTTATATGATTGCTATTCATGGGTAGAATTTATAGGAAATGGTAATAAAATTCTAAATTTTTATCCAAAATCTATTGATTTATGGGCTAAATTGGTTTAAAGTATATCAGAGGTTGATATGGCAAATGACAGCTTTTTTATATCGACCAAAAACAGCGAGGATCAGAACCAGATTGGTGTTATTTCTGATTTTGGCGGGAATCACAATTACTCGGTTTCTGTAATTGATAAGGTGACCGACCGATATAAGTACTCTGGAGATTATAAGGCGGAGTGTAACTCCTATGAAACCTATGAGAGTTTTTTAAGTGATTATGCGCATCTGCTGAATGAGAACAGCTACAGCGACAATTACAAGGCCGAGGACTATATCGTTGATCCGGAATCCCTTTCGGAAGGGGAGAACTCAGAGTTTAACACGACAATAAATATATTTGCCATACAGATTGTATGCTTCATTATTCTTTTTATTGTATTACTGTATTATTTGCTTCAACAGGCTAAGACGATATCTATTATGAAGCTGCACGGTTATTCATCTTATAGAATATGTTATGAACTGTTTGCACGGCAATTCACCCTCGTTTTTCTCGTTGCTTTTGTCACTATTGGCATACTCATGTCATTTGTTCCGGATAACACCGGTTTATTTGCATCGGGAGTATTTTGGCGCAGCTTTGGCACATACTTGGCCCTTTTAGTAATTTTATCCGTTGTCTGTATTATATATGCAAATAGAACATCCATAACATATGCGATCAAAGGACGAAAGCCGACCACAGCGATTGTTGTATTCAATGGTATTTTTAAAATAGCGGCTTCTGTTGCTACTGTTGCAATCGCAACGGGTTTACTGGCAAATATGAACTTGGGCAGATACAAAAAGCAAAGCTTGTCCAACTGGGCGTTTTCATCTGATTATGGCGTCTTTTATCCCATCTATGTCGGGAAGGATAAAGAAGCATTCAGGAAAGGGGAGGATCCGGATGACATTCCGATGTATGAACTTTATTCTTTCTTAAATAAAGAAATGGAATCCATATACATGGATTCTTCTATCTATACACCGGATAATCTGGATGCAAACAAGAATAACGACATCATAAAAACCATAAAAATCAATCCGAATTATTTGCTGCAGTTCCCTGTTTATGATGAAAATTCACAGCGCATTTTGATCAATGAACAAGAGGAACAGACGATCTATCTGGTTCCTGAACAATATAAAGACAAAGAAGATTACAACAGAGAGTATTTCACCGAGGTTCGCCGCCAATTTCATGATGTTTTGCACGTGGATTACTACAAGCAGCAGCCCAAGGAAAAGAGCAAAGAAATTGTTTTTATATACACCAGGCAGGGTCAGAATATTTTTTCAATGAACATGGATGTGTTTCCTGACAACAACAATATGATAGTTGATCCAATTATTCAGGTAATGACAGAGGCAAACTCCCTGGTCCCGGACAGATTCTATGGGTCCTCATCCAATCAGCCGTTGTTTGTAAAATTAGCTGATTCCGACATCGAATTGACCTATGCGAAGGTCGTTCCTATTCTTAAGAAATTGGGACTTGATGACAATCTTACGAGCCTGGTCAAGCCCAATGAATTGGCACTGCGAGAAATCAATTCATTGAAAGTCTATATTGATTCTTTATCAATTGCATTATTCGGAGTAATTGCTATACTGTTTATCATTTTATTTCAAAGCGCTTATATTTTGTTTCAAAGGGATAAATATGATTATTTTATCAAGAAGGCATTTGGATATCCATATTTATGCAGGTATTCACGGATTTTTGCGATGATTGCACTCACGAATCTGATAGAATTTGTATTGTGCCTTATATTTGTAAGAGAGGCGTTTTATACGCCATTTCTGTTCAAGCTGGTGTTTGAATGGTTGTCGCTGATTGGTTTGATTCGCTATCATGAAAGGAAAAACCTTATCGAAATGTTAAAGGAGGGAGTCTGAGTGGTTGTTTGCTTGAAAAATATAAAGAAAGCATATGGCGAAAAAGTGCTATTTGAAAACTTCTCAATTTCCATACAGGAAGGGGAGTTTGTCTGCATTACCGGTAAAAGCGGTACAGGTAAATCAACACTCCTGAATATCATTGGGTTGCTGGAGAAGCCTGATTCCGGGGAGGTTAGCCTGTTCCAACACAATAACCTCGTTCCAAATTCAAATATGGCCCGGACTTTGTTAAAAGAAAAGATCGGGTTTTTATTTCAGAACTATGCTCTTGTCGAGGAACGGACTGTAGGATATAATCTTGATATAGCATCCATTCATACGAAGATGGGAAAGAAAGAATGGCTTTGCCGTAAGCAGGAGGTATTGAACCAGCTCGATCTGAATGTATCCCTGAAAGAGAAAATTTACAAACTGTCGGGAGGGGAGCAGCAACGCGTGGCACTGGCAAGAGTATTATTAAAGGATTGTGAGCTGATATTGGCGGACGAGCCTACCGGTTCGCTGGATATTGAAAATCGCGACATTATATTGGAGATTCTGCAAAAGCTCAATCAGGAAAACAGGACAATCATTATAGCATCGCATGATCCTTATGTAGTGCATGCATCACAAAGAATCATAAACCTGGACTGATTTTTCCTGTCTTTATCGGGTTCCTACTGACGATCATTCCCTGGATTCTGCGGTATTACTAGCAG
>DOWG01000181.1:858-2698 GCA_003519685.1 Lachnospiraceae bacterium | reverse complement strand
TTTTCCAACCAAGGCAAAGATGGCTGAGCACCCATCTTGGATACTGTGAGCGCACCCACATAATTTGCAATCCGAACTGATTTTTCATGGTCAACACCCATAGAAACAAGCGTTGAAAAAGCACCAACAAAAGAATCACCTGCACCAGTGGGATCCACAGCTACAATGTTTTGTAAAGAAGGACATATAAAAAATTCGTTTTCATTTCCAAACGCTGCGCCAGCAGTTCCAAGAGTAATCAAAACATTTTTAACTCCACGATCTAAAAGAACATTTATTGCAGCTTTTACATCATCTGAATTTACATGAGCTCCATCATGTCGAATAGTAACACCCGTCAAATCAGCAGCCTCATGCTCATTTGGAGATATGTATGTAAGTTTCGGCATAATTGAATCGCTTAGAGGTGCAGATGGAGCCGGATTGAGCATTACAGGAACTCCATTCCGATAGGCACATTCAATAACAAATTCGTTAACCTCCATTGGTATTTCAAATTGAAGCAATACCATATCATAATTTTTAATTTCTTTTTCCAAGAAGCTAAGTTCTTCTATGGTAATCGTCATATTGGCACCAGGCACAACAATAATGCGGTTCTGTGTTTTTCCGTCTTTATCAATTTGCAGTTGAACATTTCCAATAGCAGATGGAGCATTCTTATTAATCATAACCCTACTGCAATCGATGCCACATTCGGCGCAAGAATCAATCATCTCTTTACCATAAATATCATCTCCCACTTTACCTACCATGGTTACATGTGCACCAAGCCGAGCGGCCTGGATAGCCTGATTAGCACCTTTCCCTCCGGATGCGGTTTGAAAACCACATCCGAGGACAGTCTCCCCAACCTCTGGAAATCGATTGGTGGAAACTGTTAAATCCTTTACGAAACTACCAACTACCAAGATTTCTGGCTTATCCTTAATTCCTATCATTTTATAAAGCCCCTTTTAATGTTNNTCTCTAAATAATCCTTATCTCCAATTGGAGGAAATGTTGCTGCAGGAATTGTTTGGTACCAGAAAGCAACGGAAGAAATATCATCTTGCAGTGGTAGATATCTGCCACCTTCTCTCCACCCCAATGCCTGAATTGTTACCTTTAGGTCATTGTCAAAGCGGATAGGATCTGTAATGTGGAATCGATACATTCCAAATCTCTTCTGACTCTTATAGAGTTCATCTCTTCTAACTTCATAAAAGCCACCATAAGGTGTTGTAAAATCTATGTACTTATCATGGGTGTAGGGATCCTCAAAATCATAGGATCCACAGAAATAATCCTCTGTACCTGTTCCGCAGATTGTCGGATATTCGGTGTCTCCATCCATATAGAACTTAATTTCACCTTCGCCCCACCATCCGTTATTATTTACACCCCATGCCATATATGTTCCAACATAGTGTCCTTTTCCTTTTACACCATCTAAAATTGTGTAAACATCTTTATACGGTAATGGATTCACACGTCTAAACTGTGCGTGGAAATAAGCGGCATCCTCCGGAACCTCTGTGAGAGTATAATCAATTTGATAGTAGTAAACCACATCTTCTTCCGACCTGTTTTCAAGAGTTATACGACAATTCTTTCTGAAAGGCATTGTCCAATAACAGTTGAATGCACTACCTGGATTAACGCAAACAGCAAGTGTAGAAATCTGGAAGTAATCTTGCCAGCCGCTGCAGAAGAAATCACCAACTGGACATTCTACGGATGGATTCTCTAAGCCATCCCAATAAAAACGAATAATTGTATTCCTCCACTTTCCTGTTGGTGTCATCCATATATGTTGAATTGCACCTGGTCCGTCTATATTCGCAATCTCAAAAGTCTC
>DOWG01000181.1:0-795 GCA_003519685.1 Lachnospiraceae bacterium | reverse complement strand
AGCAAATGTAAATTACCAATGCTATTTGATAATCCATTATACATAGAATTTAACCTCCTTGTGATATCGATGTCATACTGATACGTATATTATATGTGGTAATGCACAACATGTCAAGATATAATAGCAAATATTTATTAACTTTTTTAATAGCCCAACTTTTGCAATGTTGTTTTGCAATTTGGTAATTAAATAATGCCTTTCAAAGCCTGATATTTCAGGCTGTTTTTGTCAACATCTTTGAATTTTATTGCCGCGGTTCTTGATTCTGATGAGTATATTCACTCTGAAAAAATAGATAAGAATGGTGAAGAAGTTATATAAAAGAAACCGGTGAAAACACCGGGTAACTTAGAATTGTGAATAGTCACGCTAACACACTTAGTTTTCGTTAAATCTCTGTAAAAATTCCTTTGTTCTCTGGTTCGTTGTATTATTAAACACCTCCGCGGGTGTACCTTCCTCTATAATTACTCCGTTGTCCATAAAAATAACACGGTCCGCCACATCCCGGGCAAATGCCATCTCATGGGTAACAATAACCATCGTCATATTCTCCTCTGCCAAACCGCGGATGACCTTAAGGATTTCTCCGGTAAGCTCCGGGTCAAGCGCTGAGGTCGGTTCATCAAAGAAAAGAATACGCGGGTTTAAAGCCAGTGCTCTCGCAATTGCAATACGCTGCTGCTGTCCACCGGATAATTCTCCGGGGTAAGCCTGCGCTTTATCTTTCAGATTAACCTTGTCAAGAAGCTCCAATGCTTTCCTTTGTGCCTCTTCCTTCTCTTTCTTTAA
>DOWG01000304.1 GCA_003519685.1 Lachnospiraceae bacterium | reverse complement strand
ATTGCGATCCGCGGCCGTTCATCCTCGGCTTCCTCCGTATTTTTCTCAGGAAAATGCTTCACCACTTCATCTAGCATATCGCCAATGCCAAGCTTGGAAGAGGAAGAAACCGGATGGGGGTCCCCGATGCCAAGATTATAGAACTCATAAACATCCGGCATTTGCTTTTCAAAGTTATCCACCTTATTTACCACCAGTACCACCGGCTTAGCAGAACGCCGGAGCATGTCGGCCACTTTATGGTCCGCATCTACCAGTCCCTGGCGTACATCCACCAGGAAAATAATGACGTCCGCAGTATCAATGGCAACCTGCGTCTGCTCTCTCATATAGGTTAGCATCTTATCTTTACTGTCCGGCTCGATACCGCCGGTATCTATCATTGTAAACTGTGTATTTAGCCATGTAACATCGGCATAAATGCGGTCTCTTGTAACCCCAGGATAATCTTTGACAATGGAAATACGCTCTCCCGTCAAGGTATTAAACAAGGTTGATTTGCCCACATTTGGTCTGCCGACGATAGCAACAATTGGTCTGCTCATACGAATAATCATGCCTTTCTTCAAAGTCTGCAGGCCTTGGGCCGCAGGCTATACTGTTCTATCCTTTCATCGAAGGTCTATTCTACAATCGCTTTTATGAAAGACTTACCATTTGATTGTACAATACGGGTTCTTGTTTGTAAAGACTTTTCAATATCGTCCCAATATCATCCGCGGTCTTGTTATCCGGAAGAATAGTCTCGAATGCGAATTCTCCGGCAATACTGTCCCCAATCTCTTTAATAATGTGTGCTTTTTTATTCATATCATACACCGTTCTCTCTAATTCATTGTTACGGTTCACACCCCGAACAAAGTCTATCATATAATAAAAGCGTAATGAGGAAATNNAAATGCAAGCTTGCTTGCAATTTCCGAGTGGAGCATTTGACAAATGATATTCGATAAGGAATATTTGCATACCTATACCATTATTTTATGGAAAGAAATGCGGCAAGACTGCCTCGCTTCCCGCCGGACTTCCGATGGGAAAAGAGCAGCTCACTGTTACAGCAGGTACAGACTCCGGAGGTATGAATGTGTTCCTTCTTAAGACCTGCCTCTGTTAAAACAGCACGGTTAGCAGCCCATAAATCACATAAGTACTTACCATTTCCAATGGAAGCTATGATATCATTATCCCCATTGAGAAGAAAAGCTTTCATAAACTCTTTCGCAACATCTTCTCCGACTTCATAGCAGTCTTTGCAGATGGACGGTCCGATTACCGCAATCATATCCGCCGGGTCACTGCCAAACTCCTCCCTCATTCTTTCTACCGTAATCTTTCCAATTTTTTTAACCGTTCCGCGCCAGCCGGAATGTGTCAATCCAATCGCCCGCTGTTTCGTATCTACAAAAAACAAGGGAACACAGTCCGCATATTTTGTTACCAAAGTCACTTTCGGTGTATTCGTAATAAGACCATCAATTTCGTCAAAATCTCTTTCCCTGAACAATCCTTTCCCGCAATCCTCTTTCTCCACCCGACGTATCCTGGTTTTATGCACTTGCTTGGAAATTACAATGGACTGCGGATCAATACCGATGCTTTCTGAAATTCTGCGGAAATTTTCTCTGATATTCTCCGGAGCATCGCCATCCGGAGCGGCATCGGAGCCAAGATTCATGGAGGCAAAGCCGCCGCTGCTGACACCGCCGAGTCTGGTAGAAAACCCATGGGTCAAAAACGGGATCTCCGATAGAACGGGAAATGTAATAAAAGGAACCTCCCTGGAAAAATCAATCTGAGCGTTAGTACTATTTTCAAATTTCATAATAACCTTGCCTTTCTTCAAAGCCTGAAAAAACATAACTATTTCTGGCAGGAGTACCATACCTGATGACACTCCTACCATTCCTGTAACAATGTTGTCGAATTTTCTGTGTGTGGCTGCTGCAATAATTATTATCGGCATAGCTAGCTTTCACGAATCCATCCGCTATCGTATTCCGTCAAATGCATTTTTAATCAGGGTAATCTCATTATCTAAAATAATCACGGCATCAAATCGGCAGGGCATATCCTGGGATAAGTTATGTGTCAGCATATAGTATTCCGCAGTTCCGGCAATTCTACGTATTTTTGCGGGTGTAATCGCCTCGGCAGGATTTCCCTTTCCCTCATTGGAACGGTACTTGACCTCGATAAAGCATAGATATTCCTTATCTTTTGCAATCAGATCGATCTCCCCCATCCTGCAACAAAAGTTCTTCTGTAAAATATGATAACCGCAAGTTTCCAAATAATGGGCTGCCTTCTGTTCATATAAAGTACCCACTGCTCTCTTATTCATAATAATAACCATGCTTTCTGGCATAAATTCTGAAGAATAGTGACTATTCATTCTTACTTTTTATTCCTAAGTATCTTGTGCTATCATATCATCCATACTGCCGACGAAAATAAGAATTTCAGCAACGACATCATAGAGCTCCGGCGGGATATAAGAACCCAATTCCAGTTTCGCCAGGGTTCCCGCTAACGTCTCGTCCTTGTGAAGAGGAATATTCCTTTCCTTCGCTCTTTCAATAATACGATCTGCTAAATATCCCTTCCCGGTAGCAATTATTTTCGGAGCCGAATCCTGCCTATCATAGGAAATGGCTACTGCGGTTTTGGATTTGATTCTATCTTTGTCTTTCTGTTCTTCCATGTATTTTTCCTCCGGTAATGCAGATACAGAATATGAAACGACACAGGAATAAAGCGTTATCTCTAAAGTAACATTAAAACATTTCGATATCGTTTTGAATCTAGCCGGCCTTAGCCCACCTGAATATATATGCGCTCCTATTCATGTCCATTGTTTTTATCGGCCTATGGCAGAACGCGTTCGGCGCGAGAGTTTGCCAAGGCAAACTCTTTGTTCTATGACTTAGGA
>DOWG01000179.1 GCA_003519685.1 Lachnospiraceae bacterium | reverse complement strand
GACAGTGCAATTTACAATGAAGCGTATATAAACTTTTATATAGAAGAAGGAAGTAAGCTTGACATTGCGGTCAAGCTTATTCTGGTAGAAGAGCTGGAATTTGGCGTGGAGATGAATCATCTGTTTGTCCGCTATCAGGGAAAGCAGATTTCGAATCCTGATTTTGCCATTTGCCGGACGATCTATCCTTTGCTTAGCAGGCATCTGGAGATGATGGGGATAAAAGTATTTAATAATTCTCATGTGTCGGAGATTTGCAACGATAAGGCAAGGACCTGTCAGTATCTGGCTAGGACCGGAATACGGATGGTGGATACTAGATTTTATCGGAATGCTCTGGGAAGGGATGCTCTGTTAAAGGAATCAAAGCCTGCTGTTATGAAAGCAGTTGACGGACACGGCGGGAAACAGGTATTTTTATATGAGGCTGACAAATCTAATCCGGATGAGCTTGATAAGATCCTGCAGGGAGTTGGAAAATCGGATGTCGTAGTTCAACCGTTAGTCGGCAGCCGGCATCAGGATCTGCGGGTATATGTAATAGGTAAAAAGATACAGGCGGCGGTTCTTCGAACCGCCAGGGAAGGCTTCAAATCAAATTATTCCCTTGGTGGAGAGGTAAGCCTCTATTTCCTTTCCGATCAAGAAATCAGCATTGTGAACACCATTACAAGTCAATTTGAATTTGGACTGGCAGGGATTGATTTTATCATCGGAGATGATGGGGAGCTGATCTTTAATGAGATTGAAGATGTTGTTGGCTCAAGAATGCTTTACCGGTGTTCGGATATTAATATCGTAGAACGGTATCTCAGGTTTATCTTAGAACAGTTATAAGAGGGTGAAAATCTCCCGCGGGGTATCAATCAGATAATTGGCTCCGCTATCCCTTAAGACTTCTCGGGAACGGAATCCCCAAGTGACTCCAATGCATGGAATACCTGCATTCTTGGCAGTCAATACATCAACTTCGGAATCACCGACGTATATCGTTTTCTTAATATCAGAACCCAGCTCCTTTATTGCAGTGAATACGCTATCCGGTGCCGGTTTCCTTCGAACATTGAGGGATTCACCGATCGCTACCGGAATGAGATTACCAAAATAGGTTTTGGCAAGCGCCTTAACGGCCAAATCAAATTTATTTGATACGATAGCGGTATGATAGCTATAACGGTGTAAATCGAGCAGTAATTCCATAATACCATCGAAAGGTCTGGTCTTATTCTCCATATTCTGCTCATAATGTTCCTTGAATTCTTTTAGATAAGCGGCAACCTCTTCATCTGTACAAGTTTCAGGAACAGCAAGCCGCATCAGAGCTCCAACGCCATTACCGAGGAAGCGCTTCACTTCCAGGGGACTCCTCTTAGGAAAACCATGTCTGAGCAAGATAGCATTAACACTATCGCAAAGATCATCTAAGGTATTTAGTAAAGTTCCGTCCAAGTCGAAAATAATAGTATTGTACTTCATGATGTGCTCCTTCTTTGTTTAAATTAATAGTAGCAATTGCAAATGAAATTATATTAGATAGTATATACTCAACTTATTTTATAAAGCAAGTGTTTTCATTAGATTTTCTTATATAAGCGTTCTTCTATTGAAATTATTAAGAAAATATAGGTATAATAGATAAGATTTCAAATTATACGTATACCATTTATATCGAGTACTTTATAAGCGTATATTTTGTAGCGGAGGTTTTTAATGGAAGAAGTGATTATTTATCAAAAACGAAATAAGCTGATGAAATCTTTGCTTGTCGGTTTTTATACCATTTTATTATGGCTTCTTTTTCTGGGACTTGGGGTTTATAACCAAAGTATTTCCCTCATCGTATTCGTAATAATCGGTATCCTTATTACATTATATTGCGATATTATTCTTATCCATCGTTTCATAAAGCCGAAGGCAATTTTAACGATCAGCGAGAAAGGGATTATAGAAAGGTCAACCATACCTTCGATCGGGGAGATTCCCTGGGAAGAAATTGACCAGATCTATACTGCCAAGGCATTCAAGAAAACATCTATCTATATTAAGCTCAAGGATGATCGTTTGCTGTATTCCCGGTTTCCAAAATGGAAAGCCCTTTTTATCAAATTGAATACGCCGAAATCCGTGGATCCGATCGTAATCAATTTACAGACGGCGGATATAGAGGTGGATGAGGTCTTTAGTCTGCTTAATAGTTGGCTGAAGCATTATCGAAAGGATATGCAGTCCATATAAATCAGAAAAATAAATGAAATATTATGCGCTTAAAAGCTGCGCAGAAAATTGAGATAATGTGAAAAAACAAAAATACTATTTTTTCACATGTAAGTTTGTGTCTGCGCAGCATCCACAAACTATATTATGCGCTAAAAAAAGCTGTGCAGAAAAGGAGGTAATGTGAAAAAATAAAAATACTATTTTTTCACATGTAAGTTTGTGTCTGCACAGCATCCACAAACTATAATATGCGCTTAAAAACTGCGCGGAAAAGAGGTAAGTATGAAATCGGATATTCAAATTGCACAGGATGCGGAACTTATGCCAATTAAGGAGGTAGCACAGCAACTCGATATCAAAGAGGATGACCTGGAGTTTTACGGTAAGTATAAGGCGAAGCTTTCCGACGATTTATGGGAAAAGGTGAAAAATAATCCGGATGGGAAATTAGTATTGGTTACCGCGATCAATCCGACTCCGGCAGGAGAGGGGAAGACGACCACAACCGTTGGCTTGGGACAGGCCCTGGGGCAAATGAAGGTCAAGTCATTGATTGCACTGCGGGAGCCATCCCTCGGACCATGCTTTGGTATTAAGGGAGGAGCTGCCGGCGGCGGTTATGCCCAGGTGGTTCCGATGGATGATTTGAATCTGCATTTTACCGGAGATTTTCATGCGATTACTTCCGCGAATAACCTGCTGGCTGCTATGCTGGATAACCATATACAGCAAGGCAATGCCTTAAATATTGATCCAAACCAGATTGTCTGGAAACGCTGTGAGGATATGAATGACAGAGTTCTCCGCAACATTGTTGTAGGCTTAGGAAGAAAAACAGATGGCGTCGTTCGTGAAGACCATTTTATTATAACCGTAGCATCCGAGATCATGGCCGTATTATGCCTGGCGGAAAATATGCAGGATCTAAAAGAGCGCCTGGGCCGTATCGTAGTGGCTTATACCTACGAAGGAAAGCCGGTGCTGGCTAAGGAATTAAAAGCTGTTGGTGCGATGGCGGCACTTTTAAAGGATGCTCTAAAGCCAAACCTCATTCAAACCCTGGAAAATACACCGGCGATCGTTCATGGCGGTCCGTTTGCCAACATTGCGCATGGGTGTAACAGCGTAAGAGCTACAAAGACCGCCTTAAAGCTTGCAGACGTTGTGGTAACAGAGGCTGGCTTTGGTGCGGATCTCGGCGCCGAAAAATTCTTTGATATCAAATGTAGAATGGCAGGCTTAAAGCCGGATGCCGTCGTATTGGTAGCAACAGTTCGGGCATTAAAATATAATGGAGGA
>DOWG01000188.1 GCA_003519685.1 Lachnospiraceae bacterium | reverse complement strand
CTTATAGCTGTCCTTCGGAGGAACGACGCAGTTGGTAGTCATCAGGATCGGTCCGTGGAAGCTCTCAAATTCTTCCTTCTGCTTCCACCATGCATTACCATAGTTTCCGACGAAGTTATCGTATTTCTTAAAAGCAGGATAGTAGTGTGCAGGAAGCATCTCCGAGTGCGTATAAACATCCACGCCGGTTCCCTGTGTCTGCTCCAGTAATTGCTCTAAGTCTCTTAAGTCATGACCGGAGATTAAGATACCCGGCCGGTTCCCAACACCGATATTCACCTTCGTGATCTCCGGGTTGCCATAGGTTTTGGTATTGGCAGTATCCAGTAAAGCCATACCCTCGACACCCCATTTTCCGGTTTCCAGGGTAAGGGCGATCAGTTCCTCTGTGCTTAGGGAGTCGTCAAGAGTTGCAGCTAATGCCTTCTGCATAAAAGCACTGATTTTAGCATCGTCATAATTTAATTCATTTGCATGCTTCAGGTAAGCGGCTAAACCTTTTAATCCGTAGGTGATCAGTTCTCTAAGACTTCGCACATCCTCATTTTTCGAAGCAAGAACACCGACCTGAGCGGAAACGGATTTCTGATCTAACTCTTCCCTTGTCGTGGCGGTCCACAGGGCAGCCTCCGGAAGAGCTCTTTTATCCACTATCTTAGCAAGCAATTCGTCCTTTAACTTCAGGGTCTCAAAGACTCTCTGATAGAAGATCTCATTATCAAAATTAGCATTTGTAATGGTTGTGAAGAGATTGATGGTAATATAGTGGTTAACCAGGGAGGAGATCTCCTCTCCCTGCGCCCGAAGAGCGGTGGTTACCGTACTTAAGCCCTTGGTAGTATAGATTAATAAATCCTGCATTCGAGCTAAGTCCGGTGTTTTCCCGCATACTCCAGATCTGGTACAGCCGGTACATCCTGCAGTTTCCTGACATTGGTAGCAAAACATTAAATTTTCCATTCCTTCCCTCGTTTCTGCGCAGTCTTTTGCGCTTTGTTTTTCTTTATTTTCAACAATTAATTTTTGTCCCCGGGATTTCTGTTGATTTCTTAACACAAGGTGAGTATAATACAGATAGATTCAAAAAAGTGTAGCCACAGCTACAAATAATGGGCAGCACAGACACAAATTTGTAATGTGTAAAAGGCGGCGCAGAAATGAGGTCAAATATGGAAAAATACAATTCGATTATAAAGAAATGTGCACTGTTTCGAAATATAGAGGAGAAAGATTACGAACATTTATTAGGCTGCCTGAGCGCTAAGGTGAAGTCGCTGCAGGCGGATGAGTATCTATTCTTTGCCGGGGATGAGATTAATTATGTGGGAATTGTTCTGGAAGGAATCGTGGAAATTATGAAAGAAAATTTGGCCGGTAATAAACATATCGTAGCATTCCTGGAGGCATCCGATATGTTTGCGGAAGGGACTGTCTGCACCGCAAAACGGATTTCGCCGGTAACAGCGAGGGTTAAGGAGGATTCGAAGGTACTGCTGATTCCCTATGAACGGATTACGAAATCCTGCGGCAACAGCTGTCCCTTCCACATCAGTCTGATACAAAATATGATGGTTGTGCTGGGGGAAAAGAATGTAAACCTAAACCGCAAGCTTGAGCTTCTGACTTTAAAAGGAATGCGGGAGAAGATCGCAAGTTTCCTGCTGAATGAAGCGAATGAAAGGGGGAGCAGTATCTTCCAGATCGTTCTTAACCGAACGGAGCTTGCGGATTATCTTAATGTATCCCGTACCTCAATGTGCCGGGAATTGGCAAGAATGAAGGCGGAGGGGATGATTGATTACTATGGACGCAGCTTTAAGATATTACATTGGCAGCAGCTGGTGGAGTGTCTGGAGTGAATGCTCTGGAGTGAATGTAAAAAATCCGAGGGAACTGTTGTATTTTGTCTGCAAGCGAGTTCCTTTTTGGGCTTATTAAGTTAGGATAATCGGAACTTTTCCTGTAATAGAGATTTCCTGCGGAGATATCAGGCAATTATATGCCAGAATCTCCACGCCGTTTTCAGAGGCATATTTCACCTTATCGGAAAAGTCAGGATCTGTAATTTTATTCGGGCTAAAACCTCTCACATCCGTTATCTGTACAACGAATAGAAGCACACTTCGGTAACCATCCTTCATTGCACAGATCAGTTCATCAATATGCTTTTTCCCCCGTGCGGTCGGAGCATCCGGGAAATAGCACCAGCCGTCCCGTTCCAGGGTGACTCCCTTTACCTCAACAAAGCAGGTGTCATTGCCAAGGAGTTGAAGATCAAACCGGCTGTTTTGATAAGTAACTTCTCTTCGAATCTCGGAATAACCTTGAAGCTCTTCAATTACATCGGAGGCAATCGCCTCCTCGGCAAGCGCATTCGGGAGCTGCGAATCAATGGAAATCCAGCAGAAATTCTTCATTACCATCCGAAGCTCATATTCTGTTTTTCTCGCGGGGGAGGGGTGGTGGGAAAGTATAACCTGTGCGCCTGGTACTAATAATTCTCCCAGACGCCCAGTGTTTGGAATGTGGCAAAGAACTTCCTCTCCATCTAAATCTACATATGCAATAAAACGGTTCGGCCTTCTTAGGAAGGTGCCGTAATAAATGTCGTAATTAAATTTCACAATAAATCCTTCTTTCATAATACCAAAGCGGTTGGTTGTCTTTGTTATAGTCCTCTATTATAGTACAGAGTTTCAAGAGAATCAATTCAATAAATTAAAACAATGTTAGGAGTGTAAAAAGCTACAATTACTTAAAATAGTAGTATAAAACTTAATCATGATATATTCGGCTAAACAATGTTAGAAAAATAACAATTAACAGGATTTTATAAGTGATTGGATTTTAAAATTACGAAGTGATTAACGCAGAAAACCAGGATCGCTATTGTGGGTGTGAACAGTAACTTTCCAAAAAGAAATAGGAAATTAGGACTATGAAGAATTGGAATGATGTAGTATAATAATATCGATATGTGGTAACTAAGGAGCTGCTTTTCAATTATACTAGGGGGACTATAGATTGAAAAAAAGAAAATTAATAGGGGTCATTATTTCTGAAGTTGAGGAGCTGTATCAGCATAAACTTTTAAGGGGAATTATTTCACAATGCTATGCTTTGGATTACGATATTGCCATCTTCTCAACATTTATTAAGGATTCTGATTTCACAGAATATAAGACAGGTGAAAAGAATATATTTAACCTGATAAATTTGGATCATTTTGATGGTATTCTGGTTGCATCATTGACATTAGTCATCGACAATCTGGCGGAAGAGATTGAACAGATGCTATTAGAAAAGTGTAAATGTCCGGTATTGTTTATTGATAAGCCTGCAAAATGCTTCCCCAGTATCAATACAAACGATTGGGAAGCGGCGGAGAAAATTGTTGACCATTTAATTGAGGAACATGGATATCGCGATATTTATTGCCTGGCGGCGGATCCGAATGCGGTTGCTACAATATTAAGAGTGGAAGGATATAAAGCATCATTAAGAAAACATAAGATCCCGATTGATGAAAGCAGAATATCCTATGAGGGAGATTTTGGCCATGCGGGCGGCGAGCGTCTTGCAAGAAAGTTAGCCGGCGGTGAGATCAGAAAGCCGGATGCGGTTATGTGTATCAGTGACCGTATGGCGATCGGTCTGGCAAATGAATTGCTTAATCACGGAATTCATGTTCCGGAAGATATCGCGATTACCGGTTATGATGGAATTGATGAGACGGCGATCTGCTATACGTCAATTACTACATTCTCGGCTCCGATTGTACAAACCGGTATCGATGCAGTATGTGAGCTATCCGAAATGATGACCGGAGCTAAGCCGGAGCCATATAAAATGGTTCCCGGTAATTTAGAGATCGGCCATAGCTGCGGCTGCTCGGGCATTAATTATATGAAAAGAAGCGGAATTTTCAGGTTAAAAGATAAGCTGGACGACTATAAAATATTTTTAGACAGCTATATGACGGAATCACTTACTGCGGCCAGAAATTTAGAAGATTGTATTAATAAATTCTGCTACTACTTATATTTAATCAAAAATTATTCTGACTATTATCTCTGCTTATGTGATAACTGGGATGAAAGCGCGGATCATTATGATGTCGAAGACCCGTTACATACGAAAATCGGTTATACAGAGGAGATGAAGCTGGTATTAGCCTGCGAGGACGCAAAGCCTGTCAAGAGTAATTATAACTTTAAAACGAAGGATATGATTCCGGATCTGTGGAATGACCGCGAAAAACCGAAGGCCTATTATTTTACGCCTCTGCATTTTAACGGCTACTGTATCGGCTATTCTGTTATTACCTATGGGGATAAGGTGGAAGCATATGATATTACCTATCGGAATTGGAGCCGGAATATCATGAATGCCCTGGAATATTATCGGATGCATAAGAAACTGTATTTGGCTTCATTTCGAGATGTGCTGACCGGTGTTTATAATCGGAACGGTTTGAACCAAAATCTTCCGAATATTCTTGATGAAGCAATGAGGGAAAAGAAAATACTGTTTGTATTTCTAGCGGATATGGATAATCTCAAGGAAATCAATGACAACTTTGGGCATATGGAAGGAGACAATGCGATTACTGTTGTTTCCAAGGCAATCCAGAGCTGTCTGATTGGAAATGAAATTTGTGCCAGAATCGGTGGGGATGAATTTCTAGTGATAGGTACCTACGACGAAACCACGGTCTCACCGGAGGAGTTTATCCGTAAAGTCAATAAGTATTTAAGAAAATATAATAAGAATTCTATGAAGCCATATGAGGTTAAGATAAGCATGGGAGCTTTCAGTGATTATATTACAGATAAAGCAAAAGTAAATGAGATGGTGGATCATGCGGATCATATTATGTATCGGAATAAAGCCAGGAATAAGCAGAAATATAATCTTTAGAGGGCGGAATTATACAGTTCAGTTTGTCGATTTTTCGGGCGGTATCGAATTAGAATCCTGACAGGATAATTTAAGAAACTCTTCCATAGCCCGTGTAACATATTTGGTACTTTTCCGATAAAAATAAATATTTCTGGCAGCGATGGCTTCCTCTAATTTATAAAAAACAACACGATCATCGGCGGGGACCTTTTTGATTAAGGTATCTGAAATAATCGTTATGCCCATGCCGTAACATGCGACATGATAGGCAGTGACCTGCTGATCCAGCTCAAGTATAACGTTCGGTACGATTTGGGCCTCTTTAAATAACAACTCTGAGCGCTCTCTTGTATCATTACCAGAACGCAGCAATATAAAAGGCTCTTCCCTGAACTCTTTTAAGGAAACAAAAGAAGTAGATGCTTCCAAGTGCTTATTATTGTAGATATCCTCTGCGGATAACTGCTTGTCAGTCAGGCGGCTGTTTGAGCAAAAACTGGCCGGCACTGCGAGAAGCAGATGCTCCCGGCAAAAATGGTGATGGCTGTATATTGTCTCCGGAAACCGGTAATTGTCAATTACTAAATCGAGATCTCCTGCAAAAAGCTTTTTCTCCAACAATTTCGTATTTGCTTCTATTATATTAATATGAATCAGCGGATATTTCTTCATAAACGCAGTAAGCAACGGAGGCAGAATATAGGAGGAAAACAGATTACTTCCGCCTATGGTAAGATTGCCGGTACGAAGTTCGGATAAGTTGTTCATTTGCTTCTGAAATTCGTTTTCCATATCGAAAATGCGTTCAATATATTGAATATATTTCTGTCCGCATTCGGTGAGCCGGATCGGGTTTGTACTGCGGTCAAAAATCGGTGACCCAATTCGCTGTTCTATTTTTTTAATGGTGGCACTTAAGGAAGGCTGTGAAATGTAAAGGTTAGCCGCTGCCTTAGAAAAGCTTTTTGTTTTATATACTTCATAAACGTATTCCTTGCCTTGAAACATAGTAATAATCAAGCCCTTTCTTGACTACCTGCAAACTTTGTGCCGCAGGCTCCATATTTGCAAACGAATTAATTCGCTTGGTAAAAAATTGATTTTTCATAGTAATCTCTCATTTGATATAACCTTTAATCTATAAGTAATATATAGATATATATATTTGATTCTATGATAGAGGAAAACTATAATAAAAACAAGGAAAAATATAAATAATATGGAGAAAAACACATGATGAGAATTGACAAAACAAAAAAACTTAGAACAGAACATGATTCCATAGGAACGAAGGAAGTTCCATTGGATGCTTATTTTGGAGTACAGACCTTACGAGCTGTAGAAAATTTTAATATTACCGGTATGAAGATGCACCCGGAATTAATTGCGAGTATTGCCCAAATAAAAAAAGCTGCCGCAATAACAAATTATGAAATAGGACAGCTGGACAAAAAGAGGGCGGATGCTATTGTTAAAGCGTGTGATGAAATTATAGCAGGTAAAATGCTCGACCAGTTTATTGTAGATCCAATTCAGGGAGGAGCGGGAACCTCTCTAAACATGAACGCCAATGAAGTAATTGCCAATCGCGCGATCGAAATACTGGGCGGGGAGAAAGGAAATTATACAATCGTTAATCCGAATGATCATGTAAATTACGGGCAGTCAACCAATGATGTATTTCCCTCCTGCGGCAGAATAACGGCTATAAAACTATTAAATAAAGCCGGGCAGCAGCTGGAACGTTTATATAAAGCTTTGGTAAAAAAGGCGGAAGAATTCGATGATGTTATAAAAATGGGAAGAACCCAGCTGCAGGATGCGATACCTATTCGGCTTGGACAGGAATTCAGGGCATATAGTACCGCAATACGCAGGGATATTGCAAGGTTTGAGAGTGCAAAGCAGGAGATGAGCAAATTAAATATGGGAGGCACTGCCATTGGGACCGGCCTAAATGCAGATATCCAGTATTGTCAAAAGATTGTTAAAAATATTGCATTGATTTCAGGATTGCCCCTGGTGCAGGCTTATGATCTGATTGATGCAACGCAGAACCTTGACGGATATACTTTTGTATCGGGAGTGGTAAAAGCCTGTGCGGTGAATCTATCCAAAATGTCCAATGATTTAAGACTTATGTCCTCAGGTCCCAGAACAGGGTTTGGTGAAATTCACCTTCCCGAAAAGCAAAATGGTTCCTCCATTATGCCGGGGAAAGTGAATCCGGTCATTCCGGAGGTTGTAAACCAGGTGGCATTCAATATTATTGGAAATGACATGACAATCACGATGGCAGCCGAAGCGGGTCAGTTAGAGTTAAATGCTTTTGAGCCGATTATATTTTATAATTTATTCCAGTCCATAGAAACTCTGGCTAACGCCATTCATACCCTGGTTGACAATTGTATTACCGGGATTACAGCGAATACGGAACGCTGCCGGAATATGGTGGAAAAGAGTGTCGGTATTATTACTGCAATCTGCCCCTTTGTCGGTTATGAGAAAGCGGCCGTTCTGGCAAAGGAAGCAATCAAAACCGGCGCTTCCATAAGAGACTTAATTTTAAGAGACGGCCTGCTCACAAAAGAGCAGCTGGATGTTATTTTAAATCCATATTCCATGACGGAACCGGGGATTTGCGGAAAGCCCCTGTTTATGAAACTTCCCGCAATCCAAAATAAAGCGTAATGCTGCTTTTTATAATGGCTGTATAAAAGCAGTTATTTTCCAATAAAAAAGCCTTGTAAACTCAACACTTACAAGGCTTTTTATTGATGCAGTTGAAGGGACTTGAAC
>DOWG01000228.1:1585-6813 GCA_003519685.1 Lachnospiraceae bacterium | reverse complement strand
TATCATGAACAAAAAACATGTTCATGATATAGTCACTCCACTAATCCGTTTTTACTATATCATGGTATACATGGTGGGTGTGAACAGTATAACTAGCATGCCGCCTCTGAGTTCTTATTTTAAAGTGCAGACAACCTCACCGCTGCCGTTCGGTGTAATAATGGTATCCCTTCCCTTTACCTCAAAGCTTCCGTTTTCGATGGATGCAAGATTCGTTGTATTAACCAGCACAACGGTATAAGGCTTTGCCGTTTCTACGTTGATCCGAATCTGATTGTCCTTCTTAAGCACTTCCGCCTTTACCGTAAGATTGGCATTCGCATCATAAACGACCGTCGAAGCCGGCTGATTCTCTATCAGCTCATAAGCCTTTAAGGTCACGCCGTCCGCATAATCATAAACCGGATCATCGTCCTTAGCACCAATGGCAACCAGACTGCCCTCCCTTACCAGCAGAGGAATGCTCAGGTAACCATGCTTTTCTTTGATATACCGGCTGCCGGTCTTAACCTCTCCGGTGAAATAATTTGTCCATTTTCCCTCCGGCAGATAGTATTCCGCTATTCCTTCCTCGTTAAAGATCGGAGCAACCAGGAGGGAATCACCCAGCATATATTGTCGGTCGAGATAAGCACAGACCGGATCCTCTGTAAATTCCATCACCATGCTTCGCATGGAAGGAATACCGATCTTCGAAGTTTCAATTGCATTCCGGAACAGATAAGGCATCAGGGATGCTTTTAATCTGGTGAAGAAACGTACTACATCTACGGCTTCCTCATCATAAGCCCAGGGTACGCGATAGGAGGAACTTCCGTGTAGTCTGGAATGCGTGGAAAGCAGTCCAAACGCACACCAGCGTTTATAGACATCCGGCGTTGAAGTGTTCTCAAAACCACCGATATCATGGCTCCAATAGCCGAAACCGGACATTGTCAGAGACAGGCCGCCGCGTAAACTTTCCGCCATCGATTCATAATCGGACCAGCAGTCACCGCCCCAGTGCACCGGGAATTTCTGCCCACCAACGGTAGCACTTCTTGCAAATAGCACGGCTTCGCCTTTTCCACGTTTTCTCTCCAAAAGGTCAAATACGGTTTTATTGTATAGGTAAGTATAGTAATTATGCATTTTCATCGGATCAGATCCGTCATAGTATACGACATCCGTCGGAATTCTCTCGCCAAAGTCGGTCTTAAAGCAGTCAACGCCCATATCCAGAAGCACTTCCAATTTGGATGCAAACCAGTCTCTGGCCTTGGGATTCGTGAAGTCCACAAGTGCCATACCCGGCTGCCACATATCCCACTGCCATACATCGCCATTTTTACGTTTCACAAAGTAGCCGTTTTCCACGCCCTCTGCGAACAGGGAGGATTCCTGACCGATATAACTGTTAATCCATACGCAGATTTTAAGACCTTTTTGCTTCAATCGCCTGAGCATACCCGCAGGATCCGGGAACACTCTGGAATCCCAGGTAAAGTCACTCCAATGGAACTCCTTCATCCAGAAGCAGTCAAAATGGAATACCTTTAACGGAATACCCCGCTCCAGCATACCATCCACGAAGCGGTTAACGGTTTCCTCATCATAATTGGTCGTAAAAGAGGTGGATAACCACAGACCGAAGGTCCATGCCGGGGGCAGGGAGGGTTTTCCGGTCAAATCGGTATAGCGCATTAATGCTTCCTTCATGGAAGGTCCATTAATTAAGAAGTAGTCCAAGCCTTCTCCTGGAACAGAGAACTGAACCTTTTTAACATTCTCGGATCCCACTTCAAAGGAAACCTTCTCCGGATGGTTGACAAAGACACCATATCCCTTATTGGAAATATAGAACGGAATATTCTTATAGGACTGCTCCGTCGAGGTACCACCATCTTCATTCCATATGTCTATGGTTTGTCCATTCTTTATAAACGGAGTAAAACGCTCGCCCATGCCATAGATTAATTCGCCCACAGACAGGGATAAGCGCTCCCGCATGTAGGTATCTTCCTCCCCGCCGTTATCATAAGCGAGTCCTCTCCAGTCGGTCTTAACATAGGCAAGATCCTTTGCTCCGCTGTCGGTAACTTTCTCCTCGCCGCGGTAGAAAGTCATCTTCCAATTATCCTTTTGGATCACAACCCGCAGACTTCCGCTTTTTACCTCAATGGTATCTTCCTGCTCCTTTACCATAAGAGCATGCTCGGTATTGGTATCCAGTTCAAATTCCGGTGTTTTCTTACGAACCCCAAGATAATGATTGGTCTGAATACGAAGAACTTCCGGTGCGGGAGAGGTGATTCGAATGGTCAGATTCACTCCGCCAAGGGTATCCCCCCTATGATTGATCTTATGGGTCGGTGCACAGATCACCACCTCCTTTTGATTCACTTTTGAAAAATATACTTCTGCAGGGGAGAACACTTCGGTTCCTTCCTTCTGCAGCCAACATCCATTACTAAATTTCATGACTTACTCCTTTCCATAACACTACCTATTTCTAAGCGGTCGCGCGAAACTCTCTTGTTGAATTAATTGTGTATACAGCAAACGCATATCCCGAGCCTTATTTAACCTCATCAGGGTAGGGCTTGCTAAATTTCTATCTTTGATTTGAGTGTCATAAATCAATATAAAAACAATGAACATGAATNNATATAAGGTCCTATTCATATCAAGACCTTAAAATGACTTATGACACTCCTATCATATTTGTTTACACAAGAAACTAATACAATCTTATTATAGCAGAAAAACAGATATAAAAAATGTACTATTTTCATCATCCAATGTTTTATTCTATGCAAAACGGCCGAGCCTATGCTATCGATTTACAGGAAAAGGAACAATCTGCTTTATTCCACTGTAATAAAATACATGCGGTCATTCCACATGGGGAAGATCAGCTTGCTGCCTTCCATGGTAAATTTCACCGGATTACCCCAGCTATCCTGAATGGAATATTTCTCATGATTGGTTCGGATCACACAGTTACGGTTCTTAACGGATACGATTCTTGCCTTTAAGAGCCTGCCGTCCTGCCACTCCATATCAACGGTGAAGCCTCCCCTGGCTCTTATTCCGCTTACCCTGCCGTTCTTCCAGCATTTTGGCAGAGCCGGAAGGAAATGCAGCTCTTCAAAATAGCTCTGCAGAAGCATCTCCAGGATCGCTGCCGTACCGCCAAGGTTACCGTCAATCTGGAATATTCTCGGGGGATGAAGATCCAGAAGGCTTTCCGTAGCAAAATCTCCGATCAATGCCCGAATATGCTCCAAGGCAGTATCTCCTTCCCCAAATCTTGCATAGAGGCAGGCCGCCCAGGCACGGCTCCAGCCAGTATAACCGCCGCCGGCGGATAACCGGCGCTCCAGGGAAACTTTTGATGCAGCATACAGTTCCGGAGTCCGGTCGGGATCGATCTGTTCTCCCGGAAACACACCGAACAGATGGGATACATGACGATGATCCGGCTCCACTTCTTCAAATTCCTTATTCCATTCCAAAAGCTGCCCCTTACTGCCAATCTGAAGCGGCGGCAGATTCTCCAATATCTCCGTCCACACAGCAATCTTATCCGCATCTATATTTAATATCCCGGCTGCCCGAATACAATGGCTTAAAAGATCCATAATTAATTCATTATCAATTGCAGAAGATACCCCGATGGTTACCGGCAGCTCCCCTCCGCCGACATAGCGGTTCTCCGGTGATTGTGACGGCATCACCTGGTAGATACCATCGCTGTCCTTCACCAAAAAGTCCTCATAAAAAACTGCTGCTTCCTTCAGGAACGGATATCCCCGCTCTTCTAAGAATTCCATATCCTGCCCATATTCATAATGCCACCAGACATGCTGCGCAAGCCATGCGGTGACGCCTGCCCATACCGACCAGCCATAGGTCTCCGGAGTGGCGCAGCCCCAGATATCGGTGGAAAGCGGCAGCCAGACCCCTCTGCAGCCAAATAGTTTTTTTGCCGCATCTCTGCCGTAAGGTATCATTTTTTCAAGATACCGAAGCAATGCTTCTGTATAATCTTCCATATGTCCGTTTTCAGCGGGCCAATAATTCATCTGGAGATTAATATCATTATGGTAATCACAATCCCAGGCCGGGTGTAAATCCTCGTTCCATTTTCCCTGGAGATTTGCCGGTAATTCTCCATTGGCGGAGGAAGCGCATAAGAGGTATCTCCCATAATTAAAATAAAGAATCGGAAGAGTTGCATCCCCGCTGCCCTCCCGGTATTTTTTGATCCGCTCATTCGTAGGCAGGTTCGGTTCCTCTTCAAAGATATCCAGATGTAATTTTCCATACTGCTTAGCATGCTCCGCAATATTTTCCCTGTATAACTGTTCCCAGGATTTGGATGGAAGTGGACGTCTTCTGCACTCCATAATAGGAAGCTCGTTTTTGGCATCGGTTCCGATATTAATAAATATCAATATTTCAAGAGCGTCCTCCACCCGAAGACGGTTTCCTTCTATCGGAATGATTTTGCCCCCTCGGATTTTCAGATCCGCCGTTACGCAAAACTTCATTCCCTGATGAAACACTCCGTGCATCAGGATCGTATTGTCACCAAGCTCATAGGAGATATCACAGCGTTCGTCTTCCGCACGTTCCAGCCAGAAGGTACCGCTGACCGGCTCCTCCCTTGCATAGATTCTGGTAATGATGCAATCCTCGATCAGATGTCCCACACTGACTCTGGTGATATACCTTCCGTCTGCTTCATAACTGATTTTCACTCTGGCGCGTTCCAGATCAAGGTCTCTTCGATAATTGCCTGCCTCTCCCTGGTCCAGGGCGAAACGAAAATCTCCCGCCGGCTGATAAGGATCCTCTTTTGACGGTCTGCCGCTGATCCCACCATTTCCGCCCCAGGCTTCATTAGCGAGTATCGTAGCCTGCTCATAATCTTCTTGCTCCAGCAGTTTGCGGACCTTGGGCAGATAGGCACTTCGGTCCTCATTCTGTCTTTCCTTATTCTGCCCCACACAGAGCCATTCATGATTCAGCGCAATTCTCTCCTCTTCAATTCCGCCAAGCACCATACCGGCAATTCTTCCCGTACCNNTAAAATAACTTATGACACTCATATCAAACTTCGCAGTTCAAAAGCATAGCACTAAACAATCCATATTATACCGTAAACGGCAGCAAAATTGAATCCTTTTTTATATTCTAAAGTAAACTACCCCCACTTAAAGTTACTGTTCACACCCTAGGTA
>DOWG01000228.1:0-1533 GCA_003519685.1 Lachnospiraceae bacterium | reverse complement strand
GTCGAAATCATAACATGGTATACGTAATGGGGTGTGAACAGTAACTACTTAAAGGTAAAACCTTTTGAAGTGGGGGTGCCTGCTTTAACAGCTACTGCACATTGTTTCTAAACGAACCAATCTAATTGTCATCCCTATTCGTGAAATCGCGCGTAGCGGATATTTCCTGCATTGCCGCCAATACTTCCGGGTTACCCCAAGTTAATGTTTTCCGGTCAAAAAAGTTGGTGGCGGAGCCTTGGACATCCCAATATACAGGACACATACCACGCTCGTATATTCCGCGTGTTACCTCAATCTCCCAAAGGTCAGAATATTCCTTTGGTTTTTTTGAACACATGCAATATTCCCCGATAATAACCGGAATACCCTTATCAACATAATTCGTTTTCATTAAATCCAGTTCTGAATTCAGCTCGGCATAATCCTCCGGGGTTCCCCATTCCCAGCGGGCTTTACCCCAGGTTTCGTCATGTTCTAGTGCGACCCACGTCCATGGTGTATAATAATGTACAGATATAGCGCAACGTCCCGCAGGGTCGTCAGGCATTTTGGTCAGACCATTGTTTGCATGGCCTATGTTTGTATAATAAGCCGATATCAAAAGATGACGCTCAGCGTTATTGCCACCCGACGCGCGAACTAAGTCAACAAATCTTTGATTGATTCTGTTTATAAGATCGAATGCCCTTTCCTTTTGCTTTTGTGTTCCGGTATACTGATTCCAGATTGCGTCGAAGCCGGGTTCGTTCATCGATTCAAATATCAGGTAATCGCTGTAATCCTTGAATCTTTCGCTAACTTGCGACCAAATAGCCTCATACTTTTTGAATCCCTCAGCTTCATTGGTGGGGAACAGCTCTCCGATAAAACTGTCGTGATGGAGATTAACGATAGCATACATACCGTTACCGATTACCCAGTCTACAATCTGCTGTATACGGTCCATCCAAGCGGTATCGATTACATAATCTGACGACAACATATTTGACCAGGTCACCGGAATACGCATTGTACGGAAACCGGCTTCCGCGTATGCCTTAATCATATTTTCAGTAATAACGGGACTGCCCCATGCCGTTTCGAAATTTCTTACTTCACTGGAGTTAATCCAGTCGCCCGTAGAGTCAAATGTATTTCCTAGGTTTATACCTATTCCCATATCATACACTAATTGCATTGTTGTAATATCACGCATATCTGTATCTGGTTCCTCCTTATCCGTCTGTGTGTCAGCTGAATTAACGCTAGTGTCCTTGGTATCCGTCTGTGTGTCAGCCGAATTAGCACTAGTGTCCTCGGTATCAGACTGAGTATCAGTTGAATAAGAACTACCATCCTCAGTATCAGTCTGTGTGTCAGCACAAGCAGCCTGAGTGGCTGCGGTATCAACCTGTGTATCAGTTGAATCAACCTTGGTTCCTGATTTACATCCCATCATAATAGAAGTTAGCAGCAATACTATAATTGTTAATCCAATAATCTTTCTCACTCAATTTACCTCCATGTTAACTCAGCTGTTCCATGTTATTA
>DOWG01000083.1 GCA_003519685.1 Lachnospiraceae bacterium | reverse complement strand
AGTGACTTCATTGCACTTGCTTTTTCCACTACTTATTTCTCCCATTCCACGCAGCGAATTGGCAGGCCAATTCGCCTTTTATGGAAATGTTCTTTCTATAATAATTGCCTTTTGTCGTCTCTTTCCGATCGCAGTATCCTATGTAAAGCAGGCATCAGTATCACGGCTGTTTTCCGATGTAGGCAAGAATACCGCCGTCCACATATAGGACATGACCATTTACAAAGTCAGAAGCACTGGATGCCAGGAATACGGCAGGTCCCATAAGATCTTCGGTTGTGCCCCATCTTGCCGCGGGTGTTTTTGAAATTATAAAATCATTGAACGGATTCCCAGGCACACGAAGCGGAGCTGTCTGCGGTGTTGCAATATAACCGGGTCCGATGCCATTACATTGGATATTATATTGTCCATATTCCGATGCAATGTTTCTGGTCAGCATCTTCAATCCGCCCTTCGCAGCAGCATAGGCGGAAACCGTCTCCCGGCCAAGCTCACTCATCATGGAACAGATGTTAATGATCTTGCCGTGGCCTTTTTTGATCATGTTGGGAAGGGCCGCCTTCGAAACGATGAAAGGTGCATTCAGGTCAACATCAACCACCTTTCTAAAGTCTTCCGCACTCATCTCTGTCATCGGAATCCGTTTAATAATTCCTGCATTATTCACAAGAATATCAATGACTCCTACTTCTTTTTCAATCTTTGCTATAAGCTCCTGTACCTTTGCTTCATCGGTAACATCGCATACATAACCATGTGCCTTAATTCCGATTTCCTCATATGCCTTTAATCCTTTATCCACCAGCTCTTGGTTAATATCATTAAAGCAGATCGTTGCACCGGCCTGTGCATATGCGGTTGCAATTGCAAATCCGATTCCATAGGAGGCACCGGTAATCAGGGCTATTTTTCCCTCAAGGGAAAATGTTTTCATAATATTCTCCATAGTTTTTTCTCCTTTCTGTGTATCATAGAATAGATTATTGCGAAACTTCGATATTCTAGCTATTTTGTATACACAATTTATTCATCTTGAGAGTTTCGCAATCGTCTATATCATAGAATATGGGGATGCAATTATCGCTTGCATTTTTCCATATTATTGAAGATCTTTCATTGCCACATGATCCATATCATCAAAATCCTGGTTTTCTCCGACCATTCCCCAGATAAACGTATAAGCCTGCGTACCGGAGCCTGCATGGATGGACCAGCTTGGGCAGATAACAGCATCGCGGTTTCTCATAACAAGATGTCTTGTCTCGGTAGGCTCACCCATGTAATGGAATACAAGTGCATCCTCCGGCATCTCAAAATATAGATAAACCTCCATTCTTCGATCATGAGTATGGCATGGCATGGTGTTCCAGACACTGCCAGGTTTTAATTGCGTCATTCCCATAACCAACTGACAGCTTTCCACCTGTCCCGGAAGGATGTATTTGGTAATAACACGATGATTGGATTCCTCTAAGGATCCAAGTTCTACCCGAACACAATTCTCCGGTTTAATCAATACGGTAGGATAGGTTTTATGTGCCGGTGCACTGTTAAAGTAGAACAGAGCAGGATTCTTGTCATCCGCGCTGGCAAATACAATATCCTTAGAACCCATACCGACATATAAGCCATCCTTGTATTCCAATTCATAAACGGTTCCGTCAACCGTCACTGTACCCTTACCGCCGATATTGATGATTCCCATTTCTCTTCTCTGCAGAAAATACTCTGCCCGGATTTCATCGCCGGCCTTCAATGTAAGCGGTGCTACCGGTACTGCGCCGCCGATAATGATACGGTCAATATGACTATATACTGTCTTAACCTCTCCTGCTGCAAATAAATTCTGTACCAAAAATTCCTTGCGAAGTCGATCGGTCGTATAATGTTTTACGTCCTCCGGTGATGAAGCTGTTCTTAATTCCATAGTAGTATCCTTCCTTTCTATATCGTTTTACTTAGGAAATTTGCGAATGCTTCGCAATTCTCCATATCGTTTTAAAGTTACTAAAATATCCCGTATCTATATACTAACATATCCTATTTCCTATTTCTTGTCATATGTTCTTATAAATCTTGCAAATATTGAATTTTGTTGCTATAATAAATGATATGAGTACATGAGTTCCTAACAGAAAAGAGGTAAAAAGATGAAAGAATTCCATTCTTGCAAAGCAGCAATCGATGCCTGTATTGAGCAGAAATATTTTGCAATCGCGCATTTATACTTTGAGGAAAAGACTATGAATATCCATATCCACGATTGCTATGAAATTTATTATTCTATCTCCGGCGGAAAGCAGTTTCTGATTGATAATAAATCCTACATGATTAAGCCCGGTGATTTATTCTTTATCAATCAATATGAAAGTCATCANNGATTTTTTAAAACAGCTATCCACTCCAAATACCGCAATGGACTACTGTTTTCAATACCGAACACCAGGCTTCTCCCACCGCATCTCACTGGATAAGGATCAGCAGCAGCGGTTTATGTACTATATCCATAAGCTGACCAGTCTCTCCGGATATGCGGAGGATGTGATGGAGCGGGCGATTTTTACAGAGTTTATGGTCTTTTTAAATAAGGCATTCTTCTCCCAGATCAAGGTAAAGGAGGAAAATGTAAATATTCGCTATCAATATGATGAACAGGTCAATGAAATCCTCGAATATATCAATCAAAACATCGCCAGTCCGATTACCATCGATCATTTGGCAAATCAGTTTTACTTAAGCAAATCCTACATTTGCCGTATTTTTAAACAGGCAACGGGAACTACCATCAATAAATATCTAACTGCCAGGAGGATTAGTATAGCAAAATCCCTGCTTTCTGAAGGAATGTATGTGAATGAGGTTTGTGAAAAATGCGGCTTCCGGGATTACAGTAATTTCTTAAAATCCTTTACCAAGGCAGTCGGCGTTTCACCGAAGAAATATGCCTTGTATAATGCCCGATAGCACCATTTTTTTCTGTCATCACCTTATGCGGGATAGTTGTTTTATCGCTAATATTCCAGTTCACCGTCGAGTATCTCAATTGATTGGATTTCAGCATTTTCAAAAATGGATGAAATTACTTTTTTCATTATAAGGCTCTCTTCTGCACTTATTTTCCATGTGCAGAAAAAGAATATCAAACCTATTCGTATTGGTATTGAATTAAATATGAAGTTAATGTGAAGTTAAAAAAGCATGACGATATTGAAACTTATGCTCTGGTATTCGATTCTGTATAGATATAAGGGTTTTTCCTATAAAGCAGAAACACAAATTGCTGTAATTGAGTATAATATGGTATAATCTTACATACGGATTCGAAGGGAGCATTTTTATGGAAGATATTTATCCGTTTCGCTACACTTTTGTATGCGAATGTAATATTACCTATAAAAATCAAGAGGAAAAAAATATACGTTATACCTTAAATACGAACCTTAGAATTGGTGACATTCACTTTATTAATAAGAGAATCCTATTACGAAAGTACAAAAAAATAATTCTGTCTAAGCTCAAAGAAGATGCCAACATCTTGAAATATGATATTGTAAAAGCGGATTTCGATATCATGTTGCAATAGTACCGCCTTCTTTAAAACAGGTAAAGAAAAACTGTACCGATATTTGCTGCTTTTATTGCATTATTTTTATCGGTACAGTTGTATGATTTTGGATGGATATCTTTTCTTCCGATGCATTCAAATTAGATGAATGATTTTCTGATTTAATTGATCAATGATTGATTAGAGTGTCAAAAGCCGATTTATAGAATTGACTTCATCAATTTGCACAATTTATGTGTTGACAAGTAATATGAAACATTTTTCATTCGCAACACGCTTCCGCTTGATTGAAGTACGTAATGGTA
>DOWG01000121.1:976-4625 GCA_003519685.1 Lachnospiraceae bacterium | reverse complement strand
AAACCTTTAATTATATTTTTTTGAAGCAGAATATAGACAAGAATCACCGGTATAATAATAATCGCAATGGAGGCTGCCATAAGTCCATAGTCCGTTCCGTATTTTGAACTGATCTCATTGAGCAGGGCACAGATGGGATACTGCGTTCTTCTTCGAATCATAATCAGCTGGGTGAATAAATCATTATAGGACCAAAGAAAGCAGAAAATCGCCACGGTTGCCAGGGCCGGTTTTGTCAGAGGAACGATAATTTTTATAAATACCTTTCTCACATTCGCTCCCTCCATATAGGCAGCCTCCTCCATCTCCAGAGGAATTCCCCTTAAGTATCCTATCATGACCACAACAGCAAAGCTTAAATTCCCGGCCATCTGCGGCAGAATCACGCTGATCGGATGATTGAGGAGGGAAGCCTTCGACATCATTTTAAATACCGGTATAATCGTTGAGTAAACCGGAAACATAAGACTTGCCATAATAAGAGAATTCAAGATTTCCTTCCCGCGGAATTGATACCGGGTCATTGCAAATGCCATCATACTGGCCAACACCATAACCCCTATGGTTACACTTCCGGATATCAGAAAACTATTCTTATAAGCCGCCAATATATTTAACTTATCAAATGCATTGATATAATTTTGCATCGTAAATTGAGAGGGAAGAGAAAAAGAATGATTAATCACCTCACGGGAGGGTTTAAAGGAATTATTTATAATCCACACAAAAGGAAAGATCGTTGTAATTGCCCAAAGGCTTAAGACCAAATAAATGATGCCGTTTGAAATTTTCAATTTTCTTTTATTTTTACTGATTGCAGCCATTCTGTTTCACCTCCTATTATAAATTCTTATCCGGTTTCATAAGTGTTGATACGATTTTTGATACGATTACACCCAGGATAACGATAACGAAGGCGATCGTTGAGCCATAATCAATATTACTGATTGAAAAAGTCTGTTCATACATATAGGTCCCAAGAAAATGGGTCACTCCCTGTGGTGCACCCTTTGGAACAATTACCCATGGCAGGTCAAAGACCTTTAAGGCCCCGGTTACCGCAAGTGTAACGCAGGTGCACATGACTCCACGGATCAGTGGAATTGTTATGTATAAAACCTGCTTCCAGCGGGAACATCCATCAATAGCCGCCGCCTCATAGATTTCTTCCGGAATTGCATTTAACCCGGTCAGGATAATGACAAAATAGAAACCAACATAACTCCAGATCGTTGGAATGGAAACCATAATAAATGCCAGGGAAGGTGACAGCCAGTTAATCGGTTCCTTCCCCATAGCCAGCCTAATCTGATTCAGCATTCCTCCATTATAGTTATAAAACAGCTTAAAGAGCAGTCCTATGGCAGTTGCGGATATTACAATGGGGAAAAAATATACGGTCCGAAAGATCTGCTGCCCGGTTTTAATCAGGCTTACCAGTACCGCCAGAAGGAAAGCAATTCCAACTTGGAATACGACTGCCAGTACCATCATTTTTAAAGAATTAGCAATGGCAATCCGGATCTTCGGATCTGAAAATAATTTTTTATAATTGTCCAGGCCCAGGAACTTCCATTCCTGTCCGGGCATCTTTATGACGGAAGTCATATCGTAAAAGCTGTTTATAATATTTTCAACAAATGGTTTGTATAAAAACAGGAACATTAAAATAATACCGGGTAGTAAAAATATGAGTAATGGTGATTTTTTCTTATAAAGCATTGATCTATCGCCTTTCCTATTATGTATTCGATCTGCAGGTAACTAATCCAAGGTATCTAAATCTCAGACTCTTTCTCCTTTGGAATATGGTTAAGTAATTTGCCCAGGGCCTTGTAAAAAGAGAGGGGCAAAACAACCCCTCTCCCCCTATGCATTTTAATTATTTTGCATTTACCTGTAATACTTCGTTTAATAAGTCCTCCGGCGTTCTTGCACCGGTAGAAACATCAACAATACCGGCTACCAGGATATTATAAGCTTCCTGAGAAAGCCTTGAATCGGTCGGAGCTGAGATACAGGTTGCAGCGCTGCTGTAGTTCAGTCCGGAAATTCCCAGAGGAGTCATATCATCCAGAGGGTCTACCTTAGCAGCTGCCTGTCCGTTGCCGCCCCAATAGGTTGTAACCGCATCCTTATTCGTATGTGCCATTACAAATTTAGCCGCAGCATCTCTCTTGTCCGGATCATCCCAGGCCTTCTTCGTAATGTAAAAGCCGGAAGAAATTCCGCCAACCATGCTGCCAGCCGGAGCCTTGCCTCCCGGAATAACCGGAAAGGCTGTGACTACCGTATTCTCCTGATCCGGAACACCGCCTGCATACCATGAGCCGTCCAGCTGCATTGCAGCCTGTTTATTCTTAAATAACTCCCCTGCAAAATCATTGTCTATGGTATCGGTGTCTACCGGAAAAGCTCCCATATCCCTTAAAGTCTTGAACATGGCAAGTCCCTTGCACCAATCCTCCGGAGCAGTCTTTGGAACAATCGCGTAATCCTCCGGTCCTGCTGCCGAAAGCATTAAAAATTCGATCCAATAATGAGGTACATTATTTAAGGAAACTGCAATCGGAATAATACCATTTTCCTTAAAGGTTTTAATTGCTGTCTCCATCTTATCCCAGTCCGTCGGAAGCTCTAAGCCATACTGGTCAAAGAGATCCTTATTACAGAACAATCCCTCCCAGTATCCGGTCGTCGGAACTGCTCTTTCAACACCATCCGGGTTAGCAGCTGCAATTAAAGCGCTGTCCAGGGTATCTCCCGCATAATTGGGATATGATTTCTTGATTTCCTCGATGCTGACTAATTTATTTGCTGCCAATACATCACTGGCATTGGCATCGGTAAAATATTGAATGACATCCGGTTCATTACCAACGGCAAAGTCTGCTGCTATTTTTGCCTTCCAATCCTGGTCCGAAGACTGTGAATCATCTTCGATCGTTATGTAATCATAATCCTTCATAAATTGCTCATTGATGGCCTGATAATTAGCGGCATTTGGATCGGTACCGCCAAACATGGATACCGTAGTAAGAGTTACAGGATTAGACTTAGCATTACTTTCTTCCTTCCCTTTCTCCTCTACCTTCTCTCCCTTTTCTCCGTTCTCTTCCTTTGATACCGTAGGCTTTGTGGTACCACAGGCAGATAGAACGGCTGCCGCAAGAATAAGTGTCAGCAGAAAAGCGATCTGCTTTTTAAAGTTTTTCATAAAAATCCTCCTTCATTTTATAGTTGCCCCCAAGAGGAGACCCTCTGATCTGGTACAACTATATTATATTAGCAAATCTGATAAAATGCTTTAGTTGAAGTTGACATTAATTGTTTATTCTTGCTATATTACTATAACGGGCCTGTCCGTTTTATTAGTTACTATTCACACCCGCCATGTATACCATGCTATGATTTCGATAAATGTATCCGATTCGGAGACGCTTTCGCTTAATTGCATTACGTANNTGCCCGGGTGTGAACAGTAACTTTTATTATCCATAGTGCTTTATAAATCAAACTGTGCGGTCGGATTTCTGTCGAATATAGTATATTATTTGCTATAGGGTATCGTAATTGTGGAGGCTGTCTCTCTCTCCCGGTATGGCTTTATGACCAGCCCGTAATTTTCCCCATAGATCAATCGGATTCT
>DOWG01000121.1:315-919 GCA_003519685.1 Lachnospiraceae bacterium | reverse complement strand
ATTTTAATGATACCGCTCTTCACCGTTTCCACACCATGAACCACTGCATTTTCAATCAAAGGCTGCAGAATCAGCCGTGGAACCATCGTCTGAAGCAGGTTTTCATCGATTTCCTTCTCAATTTTCAACCGCTTCCCAAAGCGCATAGAGATTATGTAGCAATAAGCATCCACGCTCCTAAGCTCCTCGGAAAGCGGGATCATCTTCTTATTCGACCGGCTCATACTGCTATTTAACAGGGTTCCCAGAGCTTCTATCATCTTGGATACCGTAACATCTCCGGCCATTCTTGCCTGCCAGTTCATCATCTCCAGGGTATTATTCAGAAAATGGGGGTTAATCTGGGATTGAAGTGCAAGAATCTTGGCATCCTTTCTCGCAATTTTCTCATTATAAGCGGTATGAAACAGGTATTTAATCTCCGAGGACATATGATTAAAGGATTCCATCAATACTGCAAATTCCTTATTCGGCATCGGTTCTCCCTCGATCTGCATGCCGATATCTCCCTTTTCGATGTCCTGTGCCGCTTGAATCATCCGGCTCATCGGTTTTGTTATATGATGGGATACGAAGTAAAGCATATAAATAAATACCGGAATAA
>DOWG01000121.1:0-251 GCA_003519685.1 Lachnospiraceae bacterium | reverse complement strand
GTTAATTGATTCAGGATTTCTTTTCGGTTCTCCTGCATGAGATTGTAATTGTTGGAAATGATGGAATTCGTATCATTGATATAGAAGCCTAATTCGTAGTTGGTATTCATCGGCATTCCATCGATCAATTTATTCTTATTCAGCTCCAGGATAAGGGTGCCGAACTTGGTATAATTCGTTGTGGTATAGAGATTGCGGATGATATAGATTTTACCGTTGATCACCCTGACATGCGCATCCGAGGTATCCTG
>DOWG01000274.1 GCA_003519685.1 Lachnospiraceae bacterium | reverse complement strand
AGGTAATTCGGATCCGTTTGCTGATCCATTTGAGAAAAGGAAAGTGAAAGAGCAGGGGCGGCTGAAGATTTTCTTTGGTTATGCCGCAGGGGTAGGCAAGACCTATGCGATGCTGGATGAGGCCCAGACACTTTATAAGAACGGATACGATGTATGGATCGGATATCTGGATCCGAACGTAGGTCCTGAGACAAAACAGCTGATGAGGGGTCTGCCTGTATTACCCCTAAAAGTCATGAAAACGGCGGATATTTCATCGGCTTTAACGGAGCATGGGAATCGGGAGGATACCGGAACCGCCGGCGGGAAGACCAAAAACACAGAATTTGATCTGGATGCCGCCCTGGAACGAAAGCCAAAGCTGATTCTTGTGGATGAACTTGCCCATACGAATGCGGCCGGCGGCCGGAATAAGAAAAGGTATCAGGATATTGAAGAATTACTGAATGCGGGCATTGATGTTTTTACGACGGTCAACATTCAACATTTGGAAAGTCTTAAGGACATCGTTCAGGATATTACCAAGGTCTATGAGAAGGAAACTATTCCGGACTATATATTTGATCAGGCAGATAAGGTCAAATTGATTGATATTGAGCCGGATGAGCTGATCCGGCGATTGGAAGCCAATGGTATCATGCCGTCGAATGCAGAGGAAGCAGCGGACGGGAATTTCTTTACCAAAGAAAATCTAAAATTACTCCGTGAAATTACGATGCGGAAAGCGGCTGACCGGATCAGCCACAACAATCAGAATGAGAATCTGACCTCCGATAAGGCGGCTAATATTAAGCTAATGGTCTGCATCAGCGGTTCTCCTTCTTCCGCAAGATGCATCCGCTGGACAGCCAGAACGGCGGAGGCGTTTCATGCTCCATGGGTAGCAGTGTATGTGGAGAATACACATAGGGATAAGATGTCAGAGGAGGAAAAGGGGCATCTTCAAGATAATCTGGAGCTGGCGGAGCAGCTGGGAGCGGAAACGGTTACTTTAAATGGATATGATATTGCAGCAACGATAGCCCATTACGCAAAATTGACCGGAATCACCAATATTGTCGTAGGAAAAAGCCGGAACAAAAGGACGGTTCGAAGCAGGTTCGAGCCGGATTTGGAAGATATGCTTATTTCTTTGCTCCATAATGTGGAAATTCATATTATACCGGATAGTGATCATATAAAATTCTATCGGCAGCCGAAGAAAAAGAAACCGATCAACAGCTTTTACCTATCCTGGATCGATACTTTTAAGACGATTGTATTATTAGTCCTGGCTACCATATTATCGCTTGGACTAAAATACATGAATATTGAGAATACCAGTATTATGTATATTTTATCGGTAGTCGTAATTTCAAGAGTTACCTCCGGGTATATTTACGGAACGGTGGCTTCCTTTCTTAGCGTATTACTTTTTAGTTATATATTTACGCAGCCCTATTATGCTTTTGACTTTTTCAATCATGACAATCTGATTACTTTGATTGTTATGCTTCTTACGGCATTGATCACCAGTGCGCTGACAACTCGTATCAAGGCACAGGCAGAATATGCGGTTGAGAGAGAGCAGCAAACCGAGGTGCTGTATGAAATTAATAAAAAGCTTCTGGTAACCAGAGGATTGGAGAATATTATAGCAATTTCAAATGAATACCTGACGAAGATATTTCGGGCATCCGTAATCTTCTATGCGAAGGATCCGATTACCGGCGCAAGGGGAATCTTAGAGCAGGTTGACGAGGATACGGAGGCACCGTTATTACAGTCCCCGAAGGAAAGCAAAGTTGCGCATTGGGTATTTCTGAATCAGAAGGTGGCCGGTGCCGGTACGGATACCTTTTCCGATGCGAAAGCCTACTATATGCCGATCATATTCCAGGGAAATGTGCTTGGCGTACTGGGAATCTCCTATTTTAATGAGGCTTTAAAAAATCAGAACAACCGCGCTCTTCTTCGAAGAATTGCATCGCAGATCGCCATCGCATTAGAGCGTCAGCGTCTATCCGATAAGCAGAGATTAATTCTTGTAGAAACGGAGAAGGAGAAGATGAGGAGCAATCTGCTGCGGGCGATCTCCCATGATCTACGAACGCCGCTTACCGGGATCCTCGGAGCCAGTCAGACGATTCTGGAAAATGACGATACCCTAAGCCCGGATATCAAGAAACAGTTAATTACGAATATCCGGGAGGATTCGCAGTGGCTGATCCGCGTGGTGGAGAATCTTCTGTCTGTTACCCGTATCAATGAGGATACCGCAAATGTAACTAAAACTCCGGAGGCTGCGGAGGAAATCGTAGCGACTGCAATACGCAGGATAAGGAAACGTTTTCCAGACAGTAAAATTAATGTGTCCGTACCGGAGGAACTTTTGATGGTTCCGATGGATGGGACTTTGATCGAGCAGGTAATTATTAATCTGGTCGAGAATGCGATCAAGCATTCCGGCAATGATTCCGCGACGGATGTGACCTTGAAAAAGGAAGGCAGCAATGCGGTTTTTGAGGTGAAAGATTATGGAGAAGGCATTGCAAAGCAGGATTTTCCCTATTTGTTTGAATCCTATGTTCCAAATGGCAAGAAATCCTCGGATTCTTCCAGGGGAATGGGGATTGGCTTGTCCATTTGTAAGTCAATTATTAAGGCGCATCACGGCAAGATCGAAGCTGCCAATCATAAAGAGGGCGGCGCAGTTTTTCGTTTTACATTACCACTGTAGGAGGAGCCTGCAGTCCAAAGTTTGCAGGTAGTCAAGAAAGGTATGGAGATTATCATGAAACATAAGCTTTTAATTTTGTTAGTTGAGGATGAAGCGGGGATCAGCAATTTTATTTCGACCGTACTTACATCCAATGATTATAATGTAATACAGGCAGAGAAAGGAAAGGATGCCATAGCATTGGCGGCCTCCCACAGTCCGGATTTGATCCTTTTAGACCTTGGCTTGCCCGATATGGATGGAATACAGGTGCTGGAGAAGATTCGCTCCTGGAGTAATATCCCGATCATCGTGGTTTCTGCAAGGGGACACGAGCGTGAGAAAGTAGAAGCCCTGGATTTGGGAGCGGATGACTATATTACAAAACCATTTGGCATATCGGAACTGTTGGCAAGAATTCGGACGGAGGTCCGGCACAGCCAGAATCTTCAGGATGAGAACCATGCAGCGGACGGAAAAGTCAAAGTCGGCGGCCTTGACATAGACTATGACAAGCGTATTGTAAAGGTAGATAATAAGGAGGTTCATCTGACTCCGATCGAATACAAGATTATCGTTCTGCTCTCGAAGAACATTGGAAAGGTTCTGACCCATGATTATATAATTAAGGAAATATGGGGTCCGTTTATCAATGAGAACCAGACGCTTCGTGTGAACATGGCGAACATCCGGCGTAAGATCGAAGCAAATCCGGCTGAGCCGAAGTATATCGTAACGGAGGTAGGTGTCGGATATCGGATGATGGATGAAGTGTAATTATTCGCCGTTGATAAAGGAATACCGATAGGAATGTCATAAATCATATAACAATGAGCATGAATAGGAGCAATATATATTTAGGTTAGCTAAGACCAGCTAGCAGCAGAAGAGGTAAAGAGGTAGTAATATTTAAAAAAGAAGTGCAATATAATGAAATGAATAAACAAGCATATTGTAATGATTTCCAGGTTGTGCAGTCGCAATCCAATCAATTGGAGAGGAGGTACTCTATGGATTCTAACTTCGACGATAAAATAATAAATCAGATTGAAACAAGTTTATCCAATCAAATGAATGAAAGCTTATTTACGACAGGATTAGAGAAGATCAATAGCAGCGATACACAGGAGAATGCGGAATATGCAGACAGGAATTATGATTATATAGGGAATCAGATGCCGCCGCTGTCAAGAGCGGAATATATACGCCAGGCGAGAGCCGCATGTCTGCGCCAGTTAAATAATATCCAGGATCGGACCGGAAGTTATGAGGATTATAGTCTGGATACAGATACCTTTGCGCAGGAGAAACCGAATAAGAAAAAGGCAAGAGGACTTGGTTTGTTTCAGGAGGGAAGTAGTCCGGTCCAAACTATGTCGGCAGGAAGCAGAGGCTATGAAGAAAATTTACCGAAGGAAATTGCATCCTACCGGGCTCTGATTATAAGAACCGTATGTGCGATCCTGATTTTTCTGCTAATCTTTGCATTTGATCGATTTGATCTTGCAATCGGTCAATTTACAAGTGAATCCGTTCGTGAGTATGTAACATCGAATGATACCTTGAAAAAACTTGAGGAACTGGTGGTTACTTGGTTGAAGTAAAGGACAGGTTTTGTTCATTGAATTTTATCGTTTTTTCAGTTATAATATCGGTTAGATAAANNGAAGGAAAGGATTTTTTGAATGAGAAAATTAGCACTTTCCGATGAAGTTTTATTATCGGTAGAAAAGCCGGCCCGCTATATTGGCGGAGAGGTTAATATGCAGGTGAAAAATCCGAATGAGGTAGATATTCGGTTTTGTATGTGCTTTCCGGATGTTTATGAGATCGGAATGTCACATTTGGGAATACAGATATTATATGATATATTGAATCGCAGAAACGATACGTATTGTGAGAGGGTTTATTCTCCCTGGGTGGATTTGGACAAGATTATGCGGGAGAAGAAGATCCCCCTCTTTGCGTTGGAAAGCCAGGATCCGATCAAGAATTTTGATTTTCTGGGAATTACCCTGCAATATGAGATGTGCTATACCAATGTATTGCAGATACTGGAGCTGTCCCAGATTCCGATCTATGCCAGAGATCGCACTGAGGAAGATCCCATCGTGATCGGGGGCGGCCCCTGTACTTATAATCCGGAGCCGATTGCTGATTTCTTTGANNCAGGGGAGATCAAGAAAAGAAATTCTGGAGCAGATCGCCGGTATTGAAGGAATGTATGTGCCTGCATTTTATGATGTGAGCTATCATGCAGATGGAACTGTTGCAGGCATGGTATCGAATAATCCCAATGCACCGGATAAGGTGAAGAGACAGGTGGAGATGAACTTAAGCGAGACATATTATCCTACAACGCCGCTGGTGCCTTATATTAAAGCGACGCAGGACCGGGTGGTTCTGGAGATACAAAGAGGCTGTATCCGTGGCTGCAGATTCTGCCAGGCCGGAATGATCTATCGCCCAAACAGGGAACGAAGCCTGGAGTATCTGAAAAAATGTGCTTACGAAATGCTTGCATCCACCGGTCATGAGGAAATCTCCTTAAGCTCCTTAAGTTCCAGCGACTATTCCCAGCTGCAGGAGCTGGTTTGTTTTTTGATCAATGAGTTTGGCTCAAAGAAGGTGAATATCTCCTTTCCCTCCTTAAGAATTGATGCCTTTTCCTTAGATGTTATGAGTAAGGTGCAGGATATACGAAAGAGCAGTCTTACCTTTGCACCGGAGGCAGGAAGCCAGAGGCTTCGGAATGTGATCAATAAGGGGCTTACCGAGGAGGATATCCTGAATGGATCCGGGAAGGCCTTTCAGAGCGGCTGGAATCGTGTAAAGCTGTACTTCATGATGGGACTTCCGACGGAAAAGGAGGATGACATTGAAGGAATTGCCATCCTGTCAGACCAGATTGCAAGAAAATATTATGAGATACCGAAGGAACAGCGCAGCGGCAAGGTAAGCATTGTTACCAGTACCTCTTTCTTTGTTCCAAAGCCATTTACCCCTTTCCAATGGGCAAGAATGAATACGAGCGAAGAGTATCTAACTAAGCAGCATTATCTGCGTGATAAGATCAGGGAGCAGCTAAATCGAAAAAGTATCAAATATAACTGGCATGAAGCGGATCTTTCTGAACTGGAGGGAGCATTCGCCAGAGGTGACCGCCGCATTAGTAAGGTGATCTATGATGCTTATAAAGCAGGATGTCTATACGATTCCTGGAGCGAATATTTCCATTTTGACAAATGGCAGAAGGCATTCAGGGATAATGGCATAGATTATAGGTTCTACACTTGTAGAGAAAGAGATGAAGAAGAGGTTTTCCCCTGGGATTTTATCGATACCGGTATTACAAAAAAGTTTTTATTACGAGAATATAGGAATGCAAAAGCGGAGAAAGTTACCTTAAACTGCAGACAGTCTTGCGCCGGCTGCGGTGCAAAATCCTTTGGCGGCGGGATATGCTATAGAAGTGGCGCAAATCCGGAGGAGGTTACGAATGAAAGTACGAATTAAGTTTCAAAAATATGGGGCTATGAAATTCATCGGACATCTCGATGTGGTGCGCTATTTTCAAAAAGCCTTTCGCCGCGCAGGCTTTGACAGTGTATATACCAATGGTTTCAGTCCTCACCAAATCATGTCCTTTGCGGCACCTCTTGGTCTGGGCTTAACCAGTGACGGAGAGTATTTGGACGCGGAGCTGGTCTCCTCGGAGGAACCAAAGGTTATGATCGATAAATTGAATGCGGTATTGACGGAGGGATTTCACGTAACCGGTTTCCATATATTAAAGGACCGGGAAGAACATCAAAAAGCGGTTACGGCCATGGCTTTGGTATCCTCAGCGGATTATAGGGTATCCTTAAAGGACGGATATGATCATGTCGAAATTCTAAAGAGCAAAGAGGCGTTTCAAAAAGCATTTGCAGATTTTATCTCTCAGGAGAAGATTGTGATCGATAAGAAGACCAAGACAAGTGAAAAGGCAGTAGATATTAAGCCGATGATTACCCTGACCGCTTTTGATGAGAAGGAATATCGGGACAAGCTGAGCGCAAAAATCCAGAATAATTCGCAGCAGGTTTTTGATTTGCCGGAAAGTACAGCCGAGGTTTATCAGAATGGAATTATGGTTTATCTTCAGCTGGACACAGGAAGTACGGTGAATTTAAAGCCGGAATTAGTCATGGAGGCATTCTATCAGTTCCAGAACCTTCCTTATAATAAATTTTCCTGGCAGGTTCACCGGCTGGAAATCTATACGAGAGATTCAGATACCGGAAAGCTAATCTCTCTGGATCATTTGGAAAGATAAGAATTTCAGGGACAGGAGTTTAGTGTGAAAAATAAACTAGTAATTGTCAGACAGGAAAATAAAATAGTTTCTGCTTTTTTTGAAGAAATGAATCTGGTGCAGGTTTCCCTCAATAATTTCGAAGATACCGGCATCCTGGGAAATATTTACCTAGGTAAGGTTAAGAATATCGTTAAAAATATTAATGCTGCTTTTATTGAAATTGAGGATGGTAAAATGTGCTATTATCCGATGGCAGAAAACCGTTATCCGATCATGGCAAATGAAGAGGAAAGCGGTGAAGAGAAGCCTGGGTTAACGGAGGTTAAAGTGAAAGCCGGCGATGAACTTCTGATTCAAGTGGTAAAAGAGGATATTAAAACGAAGGCACCGGTGGTGAGCTCGAACCTTAATTTTACCGGAAAATATGTTGCTTTGACCTATGG